>CAMCWM010000025.1 GCA_945882215.1 Akkermansia muciniphila
CCGCGTTGCTGGCCATGCTGCTGCATATGGAGCCAGATTTGAAGGACTTTGCAGGCGAACCGATGGCCTTCCCGGTATTTGGCCGTGGTCGAGTGCTGGAGCCGCTCATCGGTGCCGGAATCCATGATGGCAATGTGCTGGAACACTCCGCCTATCTTTGCGGAGCCTGTTCCTGCGAGGTCAAAGACCAAAACCCGGGCATTGATCTGCTGGTGTCCGCTGATTGGAGTCCCGTTGATACCACACCCAAACTAGAGATCGTGCGCATCACTCCGAGTGAGGAAAAAGTGCCGCCGACAGGCAAACCGCCCTTGGGTGCGATTACGGCTGGATTGGCGTTGCTCGGTCTGGGTGCGTGGTGGTTTCGTCGCTAACGCCGGTTGACCCGGAGTCTGCGAGGGCGGACGATCCGCCATCATGGCCTCCCCCACCGACCGCACGCACACGATTGCTGTTTTCTGCGACTTTGAAAACCTCGCCATCGGGGTGAAGGACGCGAAGTATGACAAGTTCGACATGAACAAGGTGCTGGACCGCCTGCTGCTGAAGGGAAGCATCGTGGTAAAGAAGGCCTACTGCGACTGGGACCGCTACAAGAGCTTCAAGGCGGCGGTGCATGAGGCCTCGTTCGAGCTGATCGAGATCCCGCATGTGCGGCAGTCGGGCAAGAACTCGGCGGACATTCGCATGGTCGTGGACGCGCTTGATCTCTGCTACACGAAGCCGCATGTGGACACCTTTGCCATCGTGAGCGGCGACTCGGATTTCTCGCCGCTGGTGAGCAAGCTGCGCGAGAATAACAAGACCGTCATCGGCGTGGGCGTGAAGCAGTCCACCAGCGGCCTGTTCATCGACAACTGCGACGAATTCATCTTCTACGACGATCTCGTGCGCGAGGAGGAGAAGACACAGACGCGCCTCGCACGTGCCAAACCAGCTCCCTCAGCAGCCAAACCGACCACGCAGGAACGGAAACCTGGCGGTGATCCCGAAAAGGCGATTCAGCTCGTCGTGGAGACGGTGGAGGCCATGCTCGGCCGCAGTGGCAGCGACACGGTGTGGGCCGGGCCAGTGAAACAAGCCATTCGCCGCCGTCAGCCGCAGTTTGATGAGCGGTTTTACGGCTTCAGCACCTTCAGTGCGCTGCTGGAGGCCGCCGCCGAGCGCAATCTCATGCGGCTGGAGAAAAACGAGAACGGCTACCGCATCAAGGTGTCTGCGTCGGAGGAGTAATCCTATTGAGCGCTGCGCTCGAACGCATCGGCTTTGTTTTCGAGCAGCGCCAGAGTTTCACCGGCGAGATAGAGGGATCCGGCGATCAAAATGCAGGCCCGGGCGTTCACTGCCTGCAAAGCATCGGCGACGCGCGCATGCGTGGTCACGGGACGAGATTCAAGTCCGAGACTGTTCCAGATGTCGCGCAGTGTTTCGGCGCGCAGCGCACGCGGAGACTCGAAGCCGGTGAAATGCCAGCAGGCGGTGATAGGCGCGAGTTCTCGCAGGACGGCTGCGGTGTCCTTGCCGGAGACAGCTCCGAAGATGACCTCGGCTTTCTCGTTCGAGAACTCCTCGCGCCAAGTTTGAGTGAGGACACGAGCGGCGTCGAGGTTGTGGGCACCGTCGATGATGATCGTGCCGATTTTTTGAAAGCGAGCAGGCCACTGCACCTCGCGCAGGCCGCGTGCGATCACGTCGTCGTCGAGATCGAAGCCGGCGGCGCGCAACGCAGCGACAGCCATGGCGGCGTTCCAGCGTTGATGCGGGCCGGGGAGACCAGTTTCACCGCTCCAGGGTGTTTCGATGATAGTGAGAGATGCACCACACGCTGCGGCGGTGCGCTGGATGACTTCAAGTGCCTCCGCCTCCTGCCACATCGTGATCACAGGCACACCGGGCTTGATGATGCCGGCTTTTTCGGCGGCGATCTTCGCCAGTGTGTCGCCGAGCATGTCCATGTGATCCCAGCCAATGGGTGTGATGATGCAAACGGCGGGCGTGATCGCATTCGTGGCGTCTAGGCGGCCGCCGAGGCCAGTTTCGAGCACAACCCACTCGTTTTGTCGCTGCGCGAACCATTCCAGCGCAAGGGCAAGGGTGAGTTCAAAAAAGGTCGGATGTGGATTCCAGTCGGAAACGCGATCGCGCAGGCGGGTGATGCCTGCGGCGATCTCGGCGGGCGTGATCATGCGCTCGGCATCGCGGATGCGCTCGCCGAAGTGGATGAGATGCGGCGAGGTGAAGAGGCCGGCATTGATGCCTGCGGCCTTCAGGATCGAATGCATGAAGGCACAGGTGGAACCTTTGCCATTCGTGCCGGCGACGTGGATGAATTTTTGACCTGCGGCAGGAAGATTCAGCTCGCTGAGCAGCCGCTGCATATTATCCAGTCCCAGCTTGATGCCGAAGAGCTGCGTGCTGTAGAGCCAGTCGATTTCCTGTTGCGCCGTGTCGTTGATCATTCCCGTGGCGCACGGTGCCTGCGCCGCAGCAAGGCGCAAGCACCGAGGAGCAGAAGCATGGCGCGCGACGGCTCGGGAACGACGCTGAAGTCGATGCCCTGCGTGGTCATTTGATCGAGATAGACGGCGATGAGGTTGTCGATGGAATACGGAGTGCTGCTGATGGTGCCGGTCACCGAATGCGTGCCCACCAGGGCGAGCTGCCCATGCCACGGGATAAAGGTGGGGCTGCTGGAGTCGCCGCTCTCGAACATGGAATCACCAGGGAGGCCGCTGTTGTAGCTGTAGCCGATGCCGTAGCTGTCATTGCCGGTACCTCCCGGGAAATTATAGGGCAGCACCACATCGACGGTGTTGGCGCCGAGACGCGGACCGTTGGTGCCATTGCCATAGATAAGGACAGGCAACCCGAGATAGTCGATGGTGAACGGCAGGTCGAGGATGGGATAGCTGGTGATGCCATGGACGGGATTCAGCGCCGAAGAAAGCATGCCGATGGCGAAGTCGCTCGTCTGGCTGTTGAAGGTAAAATTGTAGCTTGTGGCGCTGACGCCGTAGCTCACCACGGAACCCAGCGTCGGGCTGAAAAAGTTCATCGTGGAGCCGGGCGCATGGTGGTTGGCATAAACGAAGTACTGGTCGCTGATCATCGCGAAGCTCCGCGTGCTGTCTGTGGAACTCCAGCCCACGCCGGAGAGATCGTAGCCGTTGCCAAGAAATGAGACGGAGGTGTTCTCGACCGGGCTGGATGGATAGCCGGAGGTGAAGCGGTCGTTTGTGGCCGAATCGTAGCCCACAATGGTCAGCGCGCTGGCCGTGGTGGCGGTCAGCAGGAGGGTCAGAGCGGGAACCAGTCTAAAAAACACGGCCTGAGAATGATGCATCAGCTCCGTTCTGCCAAGAAACAAGATCATCCCCTTGGATTCCCGGTTTCGCAGCCGCCGGGCACCGCTATGATCGCGGCGCATGTCTTTGACTCCCGATTCCGACTCCTCGACCTGGCTCAAACGTTTTTGGTGGCTGCTGGCCGCCGTCTTCATCGTGCGTGTCGGCGTGATGCTGCTGTTTGTGAACGGGGCTGATCTGGCGGGAGATGAAGCGTATTACTGGGATTGGGGCCGCAGGCCGGACTGGTGCTACTACAGCAAGCCGCCGATGATCGGCTGGATGATGGGCGTGATCGGCTGGATCACAGGGAATGCAGAATGGGGCATCCGGTTTGCGGCGCTGCTGCTCGGGACGACGACGCTCATCATCATCCATCGCATCGCACTCGTGTTGTTTGATGCGCGCACCGCGTTTCTCACCGCCTTGCTGGTGCTGCTGACGATTGCGAACGCGGGGCTGAACCTGCTGCTGACCATCGACGCGCCGCTGCTGCTGTGCTGGACGCTGGGGCTGCTGTTGTTCTGGTTTGCGGCGCAAAAACCAACGTGCAACACACGCTGGCTCGCGCTGGCTCTCGTGATCGGCATCGGCACGCTGAGCAAGCAAATGATGCTGGCGTCCCCGGCGCTGATGCTGGTGTTCGCGGCGGTCTCACGCGAAGACCGGGCTCTGCTGCGCAATCCGCGCATGTGGGCCGCCATTGTCCTCGGCATGGCCTTCATCATTCCGGTGCTGAAGTGGAACCAAGAGCATGCCTGGATCACGCTGGAGCACACCAAGCACCACTTCGACGGCGAGACGCGCAGTTTTGGCAAGTGGATCGGCCGCACACTGGAAAACGTGGGCCTGCAGGCGCTGATCTACACGCCGGTGACGTTCGTGGCGCTGGTGACGGCGATGCTTGTGGCGATCAAGCAACGTGCGAATCTCACACGGCCCGCGTTGTTTCTGCTGCTGGCCTCCGCGCCGGCTTTGGCGTGCTTTGCGGTGCTGGCTCTGCGGCAGCGCATCAATCCGAACTGGCCCGCGGCGTTCTTTGTGCCCGCGTTTGTGCTGACGGCGGCATGGATGCGCGGACTGCTGCCGAAGGCGGCCAGTCCCGGTTGGGAACGCTGGTCGCTGCGTGTCGGCGGGACGCTCGTGGTCATCTTGCACCTCTTGCTCGTCATCGTTTTCGCGACGGATTTGAAGAGCATCAACAAGCTCGCCAGCATCCGAGGCTGGCGCGAGGCGGGGATCGAGGCGCAGAAATTTCTCGATCAGGTGCCGCAGCGTGACAAGACCTTCGTCATGGCGCTTGGGCATCGCTACCACGCGGCGCAGATGGCGTTCTACATGCCCTCGCATCCGCGTTTGTATCGCTGGGAGCCGAGCGGCACAGTGCAGTCACAGTATGAGATCTGGCCGGGGCCGGAGGAGCGCATCGGCTTTGACGCACTGATCATCGATCCTTCAATGGAAGGAACGTTGCAGCAAAACACCGTGTTCACCGAAGCGTTTGAGAAGCTGGAACCTCTTGGCGACATCCGCGTCCCGCTGGGACAGGAGGCACGTGAGTTTAAAGTGTATCTGGGACGAAATTTGAAAAGCTGGAAGCCCGTCCGCGCACAATGACCTCCTGGGACCTCAGCCTGCTGCATCAGATCAACACCGCGTGGTCGCATCCGGTGCTGGACTGGCTCATGCCCGCGCTTTCCGCCATCGAGGCCTGGCTGCCGCTCATCATCGTGGTCGTGCTGCTCACCGCCTGGCGTGGCGGCAAACGATCCCGCATCATGCTGCTCTGCCTCGGCATCGCCGTCGGCATCGGTGACGGTGTCATTTCCAACACCTTGAAGAAGACGATAGGCCGCGTGCGGCCCCGCGATGCGATGGCAGACGTCATCGTGCGCGATCTCGGCACTGCTTCGCCTGCGTTCATGCGATTGTTCGAGACTCCGGTGAAGCGAATGAGCGAACCAAGGAGTGAAACACGCGGCAAATCCTTCCCATCCAGCCATACCGTGAACATGTTTGCCGCCGCCACGGTCATCGCCTGCTTTTATCGCCGTGCTGGCATGCTGATGTATCTGCTGGCGGCTGCCATCGCTTATTCCCGCATCTACTGCGGCGCCCACTGGCCGAGTGACATTCCGCCATCGATGGCGCTCGGTGTTTTGGTGGGGCTGGGAGTGGTTGGCGTTGCGAAGCGAATAAGCAGGCGGGGTCTTCCGAGCCCGCGTTGATGGGGGAACCAAAGACTCTTCATGCGCTTCCGTGTCATGGCATGGACGAGAAGAAGTTGTAGAAAACGCCGGCCTGGAGCAGCGCACCGATGACAAACAGGGCTGCAAACAGCCACAGCAACAGTTTGCGTCTGCCACGCCAGAAAAATGCCAGCCCCGCTGGGATGCCCGCTGCTCCGGCGAGAATCTGACCGCCCAGCATGCCAAAGATCAGCGTCATCTGCTTCTCTGTGGATGCTGCGCCGGAATCATTGGCCATCACATTCGCCATCAAGGCCATCGTGCCCCAGGCGATGTGCGCGATGATCCAGATGACGATGAAAAAAATGCCAACGATGACGAGCAGGGGCGAAACGCCCGTCTTTACCACGGTGCTGGAGGCATCCTCGCTCATTTGGCCTTGAGAGAGCCGATCAAGGCGCCGATGGCCGCGCCGTGTTTGTCACTGCCCTCTTTGGAGGAGATACAGGACAGCAGGATGAAGTTCTTGGCTCCCGGTTTGGCGAGCAGCACGAGGTTGATGAAGGCCTTGCCGTGCTCGTCCTCACCGGTGGCGTTGAGAATGGCGATGCCCAGGCCGTCTTTTTCGCCCTTCTCCATCTCGTCATACTTCATGTTCTTGAACTCGGACATGGTCTCCTTGGCTTCTTTGACTGCGGCATCGAAGCTGTCGAGCGTCGCTTCGAGATCGACCAGTTCGACGATCACACTGTCGTCATCTTTGGTTGGGGTGGCCATCAGGCCGTCATCGTCGATGTCCACCACCCAAGTGTCGGGCAATGAGATAGACAGGAGAGGCGCGCCCTTCGGATAATCAACGGACTTGTCCGCGAAAGCGAGAGGAGCACTAATCAGGGTTGCCAGACACAGAATGAGAGAGGTTTTCATGATGTTTTGAGATGGTGACGAGCTTGTTCCGACATTGCCGCGATTGAACGGTTGGCGGAAATTTTGTCAACCGCGACTCCGTGGCTGTTTTACTTTCAGCTTCACAACGGCCACTCGATCTCCGTCTCGCCGTGCATGATTTCGACGAGGACGGGCACATCGAGGAAATGTTCGAGAACCATGCGGTTGCTGATGCTGGCGGCGTCGCGTTCGTCATGGACGTAATTCAGAATGATTCCAGCACAAATGAGCCCGCGGGCCTGGATGTTGCGAACGGTGAGGATGGTGTGGTTGAGGCAGCCGAGCTTGTTGTTCACGACGACGATCACAGGCAGCGCTAGACGCTGCGCGAAGTCGGCCATCGTGGAAAATTCGTTCAGCGGCACCTCCCAGCCGCCGGCACCTTCGATGAGCACATGATCGTGTTTCTCGGCGAGTTCATGGAAACGCGCGATCACTTCGTTCAGCTCGAAGCGGCGGTTTTCCATCAACGCGGCGGCGTAGGGCGCGGCAGGAACCTTGAACCAGACCGGATTGACCTCCTCGACGGTCAAACCGTCGCTGCTGGCGTTGGCGAGATGGATCGCGTCGTCACGTGAGCCGCAGACGAAGGGCTTGAAGCCAGCGACTCGCTTGCCAGCGCGTTTCAAGGCTTCCAGCAGCAGGCAGGTGACGTAGGTCTTGCCTGCGTCGGTATCGGTGCCGGTGATGAAGTAGTGGCTCACGTCACTTGTCGGTCGAAAGCTTCCCGGCCAGAAAGAGCAACCATCCTCCGCCAGCGATGGCGATGAATGTCCCGATCAGGCCGGATACGGTGCCAGAAGACATGGCAATGATACCGGAGCCGATGATGATGCAGGACCCAATGACCAAGGCTGGTGCAAAGTGATCTTTCATAATGTGGGGAGGAGTTAGCCGATCTGCGCAAGAATGGCGGAGGCGATTTTATCGGCCTGGGCTTCGAGGTATTCGACATCGCGGCCTTCGACGAGCAGGCGGATGAGCGATTCGGTGCCGGAATAGCGCAGGAGCACGCGGCCGTAGTCGCCGAGCTTTTTTTCGGTCTCCTTCATGATCTTCTGCGCCTCAACGAGCTGGTCGATCGGCGGTTTGGTGCGCACGCGGAGGTTGCGGGAGCACTGCGGGAATTTTTTCAGGCACTTGCGGAGCTGGCTGAGCGTCTCGCCGGTTTCCTTCATGATGCGCAGGACTTGCAGACCGGCGATGAGGCCGTCGCCGGTGGTGGCCCAGTCGCCGAAGATGATGTGGCCGCTCTGCTCGCCGCCGAGGTTCAAACCGCGCGAGCGCATTTCTTCGAGCACGTAGCGATCACCGACGCCGGTGCGGATGACACGTCCGCCGAGGCGGGAGACGAGATCATCGAGACCATAATTGCTCATGATCGTGACGGCGAGCGTGTTCTGCTTCAGCGTGCCTTTGCGCAGCATGGCTTCGGCGGCGATGGCCATGAGCTCATCGCCATCAAGGGCGATGGCCTCTTCATCGCACAGAGCAATGCGGTCGGCATCGCCATCATGCGCGATGCCTGCCTGCGCCTGTGACTGACGCACGATGCGTTCGATCTCCTCGGCGTGCGTGCAGCCGCATGCCTCGTTGATGTTGAAACCGTCCGGCTCGGAATGAAACACCTGAACATCGGCACCGAGCTGCTCCAAGGCGAGAGCGCTGGTGTAAGAGGAGGCACCGTGCGCATTGTCGAGCGCGACGCGCATGCCGTCGAGGCGGACGCCTTCCATTGAAGCGACGGCGTGGGCCACGTAACGCTCCACACCATCCGCGAGCGTGGTGATGCGGCCAATACCACGGCCTTCGGGACGTGGTGTATCCTCATTGCCGAGCACGAGGCGCTCGATGGCGATCTCGGTCTTGTCGTTGAGCTTGTGGCCGTCGCCGTGGACAAATTTGACGCCGTTGTCTTTAAACGGGTTGTGCGAGGCGGAGATGATGACGCCGAAGCTTGCGCCAAGCTGCGCGCTGAGCATCGCGACGGCGGGTGTGGGCAGTTGGCCGGCGAGAATGACATCAACGCCGGCGGAATTGAGGCCTGCGGCGAGCGCTGACTCCAGCATTTCGCCGGAAGCGCGGGTATCGCGGCCCAGGACGACCTTGGGACGCTCCCCGCCCGCCGGTTTGCCGCCAAGCACAACGGCGGCGGCCTGCGCGAGGCGCATGACGAACTCGGGGGTCATGGGATGACGGTTGGCCACGGCACGAACGCCGTCGGTGCCGAAGAACTGGCGCTTTTCAGACATAGGACGCGCGTTCTAACGCAAAAGGCCGTCAGTGTCAAAGCCGTGCGGCAGGCGCAGCGGGTGCGGCAGGCGCAGGCCGGGCACTGGGGTGCGGCTGAGTGGAGCGCGCGTCCTGCGCCTTGATCATGTACCAGAACAGAAACGCCAGCAGGATCGAGATGAGTTTCTCGCGCCAGTTGCGGGTGAAAAGCAGTTTAAATCGATGACCCCAGTTCATGACCGCCCTCCTGTTGGGGTTCCGCCGCGCCTGTACCCGAACCTTCGTTCAGGATTTCATTGATGCGGCTGCGCAGCTCATCCGGCTCCATGTCGTGTTCGAGCCTGCCCTGATAGCACAGCGAGAGCGCGCCGCTTTCCTCGGACACTGCCAGCGCGATGGCATCCGTTTCGTCGGAAATGCCCATGCCGGCCCGATGCCGCAGGCCGATGGCACGGTCCTGCACATCTCTCTGGCTCACGGGAAACACACAGCCTGCTGCGGCGATGCGGCCCTGGTCAATAATCATGCCACCGTCATGCAGCGAGGTTTTGGGATGGAAGATGGTGGTGATGAGCTCCACCGAGATGACCGCATCGAGTTCGATGCCGGATTCGGCATAGGGCTTGAGATCAATGCCACGCTTCAAAGCGAACAATGCCCCGCAACGGCGTGACGAGAGCTGCTGCATGGCCTCCATGAGCACGTCCAGCGCCTCGGGATCGGGGCGGTTGAAGGAAAAAATGCGACTGCTGCCCAGTTCCGCCAGCACGCGGCGCAATTCGGGCTGGAAGATGATGACCAGCGCAATCGCGAGGAAGACCGAGAAGCGCTGCAACAGCCCGCTGATGACGGAAAGCTCCAGCAACAGCGAGATGAGCGCGAGGCTCAGCAGCAAAATGAGCAGACCCGTCAGGATGCGCGCACCACGCGTCGCGCGGAAAAACAGATATCCATGATACGCCAGCGCGGCGAGGATGATGATCTCCACGCCGTCGCGCCAGTGCTCTGTCAAAAAGTCCCACATGCCGTATCGCTCCGTGCTGCTGCGTGGGAACGATGGCACGGGCGTGTTCGTTTCTCAAAAGAAGAATCGTTTTGGCGTGTGATTCACGGCGGCTAGGGTGACCGCATGCCCCGAACGCCCCCCAGCACTGCTGCCAAGCCCAAACAGAGCGATCTGTTTGGTGCTGCGGCTGTGGCGGAGCCGGTTTCGGATGAAACACGCATCGCGCGGGTGCAACTCGAAGGCGCGGCAGCAATGGAGCTGGATTATGCGATTCCCGAGGAACTAGCGGCGAAGGTGGTCGTGGGATCGCGGGTGATGGTGCCGCTGCAAAACCGGCGCGTGAACGCGGTGGTGCTGGAGCTGCTGGATGAGTCGCCGCATCGTGGGAAACTCAAGGAAGTCGCCTCGCTCATCGGGAAGCGGCCGATGTTCACGCCGGGGCTGCTCAAGCTGGCGCGCTGGATCGCGGAATACTACGTCGTCTCGGTGCACACGGTGCTGCGCACGATGCTGCCGCAGGCGGTGCGCGACAAACCGGGCAGCTTCGTGATGGACAGCCATCTGAAGCTGGTGAAGGAGCCTGCCCCGGCGGAGTTTGAAAAACTGCGCAGCAAAGCGCCAATGCAGGCACGAGTGCTCGACATCCTGCGCAGCTTCAAAGGCGAGGCAACGCTCAGCCAGATCCGCCAAGACGTGCCGCGTGCGGCGACGATCCTCAAACCGCTGCTCAAGGCGGGCTGGATCACCCGCAGCGAGGTGCGCGTGGAGCGCGATCCGTTTCATGACGAGGAGTTCCTGCCCAGCCAGGCGCTGACGTTCACGGACGAACAGCAGGCGGCCTACACACGCATCGCGGCGGCGATTGATTCGGCGGAGAAATCGAAGCCGGTGCTGCTGCATGGCATCACGGGCAGCGGGAAGACCGAGGTCTATCTGCAAGCCATCGCCCGCGTGATCGAGCGTGGCGGCACGGCGCTGGTGCTGGTGCCGGAGATCGCGCTGACGCCGCAGACGATTGAGCGCTTCAAGGCGCGGTTTTCGTCGCTCAAGGAGCGGATTGCGGTCCTGCACAGTCATTTGAGCGATGGCGAGCGCCACGATGAGTGGTTCAAAATTCACGAGGACCGCGCCGACATCGTGATTGGTGCGCGGAGTGCGATTTTCGCGCCGCTGGAGCGGCTGGGCATCATCATCGTGGATGAGGAGCACGAGCCGTCGTTCAAGCAGGACGAAACGCCGCGTTACCATGCGCGTGATGTGGCCGTGGTGCGCGGCAGCCTTGAGAAATGCGTCGTTCTGCTCGGCAGCGCGACGCCGAGCCTGGAGTCCTTTGAAAATGCCGCCAGCGGCAAGTACGAGCTGCTGAAACTCACACAGCGCACAGATGGGCGCACGCTGCCTCTCATCCGCATCGTCGATATGCGCATGGAACGGCGCAAAGGCACGGGAACGAGCGTGGCGAACGCGGGCATCCTCTCCGAGAAGCTGCGGGCGGCGATCACGGCGCGTTTGGAGAAGAAGGAGCAGACGATCCTGTTTTTGAACCGGCGCGGCTTCAACACCTCGCTGACCTGCCTGGGCTGCGGAGAGACGGTGCAGTGCCAGGATTGCAGCATTCCGATGACGTTGCACAAGCACGAGAACCGCCTCGTCTGCCACGTGTGCGGTTCCCGGCGGCTGCCGCCGTCGAAGTGCCCGTCCTGCCAGGAACCGGGCCTGAAATTCGCCGGATTTGGCACGGAACGGGTCGAAACGGTGGTGCGCGAGGTGTTTCCGCAGGCGCGCATCGCCCGTGTCGATACGGACACGATTCAGCGCAAAAACCAGCTCCGTGACCTGCTGCGGGACTTCCGGGCGCAGAAGCTGGATCTCTTGATTGGCACGCAGATGATCGCGAAGGGTCTCGATTTCCCCAATGTGACGCTGGTGGGCGTGCTGAACGCGGATCTGGCCCTCAACCTGCCCGATTTCCGGGCAGCGGAGCGCACGCTGCAACTGCTGGTGCAGGTGGCGGGCCGCGCCGGACGTGGCGAGGTCAAAGGGGAGGTCGTGGTGCAGACCTATGCCCCGCACAGCCCGGCGGTGCAGTTTTCCCGGCACAACGACTTCGAAGGCTTCGCGCAGCAGGAGTTGGAGCAGCGCCGGGCGTTCCATTACCCGCCGTACACGCATGTGGTGCTGCTGGCCAGCCGGGGAAAACATCAAACGATGGCGGAATTTGCCCTGCAAACCCTGCACCGGCGGCTATTGGAAGGTTTGCCCGAGGGGGTGATCATGGGCGAACCGGCGCCGTGCGCGATGGCGAAGGCGCATGGGCAGTTCCGCTACCAGCTTTTGCTGCGCTCGGCCAAAATCCGCCCGCTTTGCCGCCACATCCAGCGTGTGATCGAGGCGACGACGCTGCCAAATGACGTGATCGTGACCTGGGATGTCGATCCAGTCTCACTTTTGTGAATTTTTCCTTCGGACAGTCAAAGAATCGAAGGGGTCGTTGACATGCTGAATCTCAATCCAATATTCACGCTTCCATGACGACAGCGACACGCACCCCCAGCCTCCGCCTCGGATGCCTTGCCATCCTGACCCTTTTTCTTTCCGCGTGTTCCAGTGCTGTCGATGGGCCTGGAGGCCGCATCGGGAAGGTGAAATACTATCACCTGATGCCGGACTACACTCCGCGAAGCGTGGACCCAACGATCCTCTTCGAGCGACAGCATCATGTCTATGGCGCGGTGACCAAGGAGCAGATCATGGATCGCTTCGGGCATTACTACACGGTGTTCTGGAAGGCCGATGACCGCAGCGAACCCGTGACGGTACGATTTGAATATCAGCAGGCACTTTCCGGTCTGAACAAACGCGTGCAGGAGCAGATCATTGATGACATCCGCCGCAGCAACATTTCCAAATTTCAGGTCACCGGTCAGGAGTATCAAAAGAGCGGCCGGGTGACCGCATGGCGCGTGAGCGTCCTGCGAGGCAAGGAGGAGCTGGTCAGCCAGCAGTCCGCGCTCTGGAACTAACATCGCACCGCATGACCCCTCCCACTCACATTCTCGTTGGCACCATCGGCCGTGTATTCTGGATGAGGGTGGATGGCCGGGGCACGTTTCAAAACAGCCTGCAGGCCAAGAAAGCACTCCAGAGGGTGATCACCCAGGGCATGACAAATCTCGTCGTCGATCTGGAGCGCTGTCCGATGATGGACTCTACCTTTCTAGGCATGCTGACGGGGGCGGCCTTGAACCTGCGCGAGGCTGGAGGCGGATCGCTGAGCGTTTTGAATGCCAACCAGCGCAACCTGCAACTGCTCACCAGTCTGGGATTGGATCACATTCTGGAGCTGGACCGCGACGGCAAGCTCTGGGCCGATGAACGCAAGGAAGCCTGCAACGCCCTGCAGCACTGCGGTGAGACCAGCGCGGAATGCAAGGAGGCGCAGACGAAGCATGTTCTCTCGGCGCATCAGGCGCTGGCGGAGGTGAGTGATGCCAATGAGTGCCGTTTTCATGACGTGATTGAGTTTTTGGAAAAAGAGCTGGAGGCTGGCACGGCTGCTGTTCACGCCTGAGGCGCCCCCGGATGAGCCGGGAACGCCGTTTGACCCCATGACCACTGTCCTTCTCGTCCTGATCGTGCTGCTGCTGACGGTGGGACTCGTGATGCTGGCCAAAATTGCACGCCAGCAAAAGCATTCCATTGCGGAGCTGCGCGCCCAGGAGGAGGCCATTGTGGCCGAGGAGAGGCGCATGTTTCATTACCTGCACGATCTCGGCGAGGCCATCTGGCGCGATGACCAGCAGGCTTCGATGTACCGGCTGATCGTGGAAGGGGCAATCCGCGTGACCCAGAGCACCGGCGGCGCCCTCTATCTCATCGACGAGGGCACCCAGCAGCTCGTGCCACGTCACTATTCCGACTTCTGCGCCCCTTTGATCATTGTGCCGGAGCGCGTGCGGCAGCAGATGAAGGACAATTCATCCACGTTATTGAGCACGTTGCGCATGCAGGCGGTGACGCTGGACCAAGGCCTGCTCGGTGGCATTTACAGCCAGCAAAAAACAGAGCTCGTGCCCGACCTCGGTACTGACGCGCGCCTGGGAGAGGATCGGATCGCCTCCCAACAAAACGTTACCGCGATGATCGGCCCGTTGAGTTTTGGCACGCGCCGGCTCGGGGTGCTGGCTGTCACTTCATCCAAGGACGGCCGCAGCTACAACGCGAACGACTTCGAAGTCTTCAACTCGCTCATCGAACAGTCTGCTTTCGCCCTGGCCAATGCCATGTCGCATCAGGAAGCCGCCAAGAACCGCATGGACCAGCAGGAGCTCCTCAACGCGAGCCAGATCCAGCAAGTGCTGCTGCCAGACCGTGATCCCGAGGTGCCTGGATTCATCGTGGCAGGCAGGAACATCCCGGCCCGCACGCTCAGCGGCGATTACTTTGATTTTCTCAAGCTGCCAGGGGGCAAGTTCGGTGCCGTGATCGCCGACGTGTCCGGCAAAGGCCTCGGTGCCGCCATGATCACCGTCATGTGCCGCACGCTCATGCGCGCCAAGTCACACACCGCCACCTCGCCCAGTGCCGTACTGGCGGCCGTCAACCGCCAGATCGCCCCGGACATCCGGGAGGACATGTTCATCACCATGTGCTACGTCGTGGTGGACAAGGACAGTTCGAAACTCACGCTCTCGCGCGCCGGGCACAACGCCGCGCTGCTCTGGCGCAAGGCCACCGGCAGGGTCGAGGCGATTCATCCGCCCGGACTCGGCGTCGGAATCGACAAGGGCGCGGTGTTTGAACGCGTCACCAAGGACGAAAGCTTCGAAATGCAGCCCGGTGACTGCCTGCTGCTCTACACCGACGGTGTGAACGAGGCCATGAATCCGAAAGGCATCGAATTCGGCGAGGAGCGTGTGCAGGAGGAACTGGCCAAGCATGCCCCCCATGGCCCCAAGGCGGTGATCGGCGGCATCATCGCCGATTTGGAGCACTTTTTGAAGGGACGGCGCTCGCATGATGACATCACCTTGATTGCCATGCAGAAGACGGCATAGTCGCGGCCCCCCAAAACCCCGCGAAACCTATGACCGAGCCGAGTCCCGAGACGACCCAGCCAACTTCCCCTGAAGCCGTTCCGATCCCAGAAGCCACCGCTCCTGTCGAGGAAGCGCCGCCGCCTGATCCCATGACCGTGCTCGCCCAAGAGGTCGAGCGCTGGAAGGACATGGCCTACCGCAGCCAGGCGGAGCTGGACAACTTCCGCAAACGTTCCGCCCGTGAGGCGCAGGAAACGCGTGCCTACGCCAATGCCGATCTGCTGCGCGCTTTGTTCCCCATCCTCGACAATTTCGACATGGGCCTCGAAGCCGCGCGTGCGGAGTCGGAGAAGTCGATGATTTTCATGGGCATGAGCATGGTGAGCCGCCAGCTCCAGGATTTCTTGCGCGAGAGTGGCGTGCAGGAGATCGAAGCCCAGGGCAAAGCCTTCGACCCGAACCTGCATGAGGCCGTGGCACAGGAAGCCAGCGCCGAAATCGCCGAGGGCACCATCATTCGCGTCACACGCCGCGGCTACAAGCTCAAGGACCGCCTCCTGCGTGCCGCCAGCGTCATTGTTTCCAGTGGCCCCGCCGCTCAGGCGTAATCTCCTTCCCAAATCCTCATGGCTGACAAACGCGATTATTACGAAGTCCTCGGCGTCTCACGCGACGTCTCCGCCGACGACTTGAAAAAGGCCTACCGCAAGCTCGCTGTGAAATTTCACCCGGATAAAAATCCGGACGACAAGAGCGCGGAGGGCAAGTTCAAGGAGGTTGGCGAAGCCTACGATGTGCTCAGCGACGATCAAAAACGCGCCGCGTATGATCGCTACGGCCACGCCGCCTTCGCGGGTGGCATGGGCGGTCCGTCCACTGGCGGTGGTGGCTTCCATGATCCCTTCGACATCTTCCGCGAAGTCTTCGCCGGTGGTGGCGGCGGTGGCATCTTCGAGCAATTCTTCGGTGGTGGTGGAGGCGGAGGCCGTCGTCGCGATGGCCCGCAGCGTGGCAGCGACCTGCGCTACGGCATGGAAATCACGCTCGAAGACGCCGCGCACGGCGTGGAGCGTGAGATCGAATACGAGCGCAGCGCCTCGTGCAAACCCTGCTCAGGCTCTGGCTCTGCCAGCGGCGGTGGCGGAAAAAAAACCTGCCGCACCTGCGGCGGTGTCGGCCAGGTCATCAGTTCGCGCGGCTTTTTCCAGATTCAGCAGACCTGCCCCGATTGCAGTGGCAGCGGCGAGATGATCAGCGACCCCTGCCGCACCTGCAGCGGCACCGGACGTTCCAAAGAACGCACCAAAGTGCGCGTCAAAGTGCCCGCTGGCATCGAAGACGGTTCACGTCTGCGTTCCAGCGGCAACGGTGACCTCGGCCTCAAAAACGGCCCCGCTGGCGACCTCTACATCGTCATCCAGGTCAAATCGCACGAGATCTTCGAACGCGAAGGCAACGACCTGCACTGCGACATGCCCCTTTCCTTCGCCACCGCCGCGCTCGGCGGTGAAATCACCGTGCCCACGATGGAAGCCAAGGCCTCGGTCAAAGTGCCCGCTGGCACACAGAACGGCACCACCTTCCGCCTGCGCGGCAAAGGCATGAAAATCCTCGGTGAAGACCGCTTTGGCGATCTGTATGTCCACGTTCAGATCGCTGTCCCCACCAAGCTCAACGCCGAACAGCGCGAGAAGCTCGATGAATTCGCCAAATCACTCGGTGAGCAGACATCGCCCATGGAGGAGAGCTTCTTTGAGAAGGCTAAAAAATTCTTCCGCTAAAAAATTGTCCCCTCACTAACTGCATATGCCAGCCATTCATCTTCAGCGGAATTGATTCAGGCAGCACTAATTTATTTTCCACCGCAGACGAGACTTCGCGGCATAGTAGCATTCAAGAAGCGAAACAGTCACTCCGTAGAAATGAACTGTTCCCAGTTCCAGGTGGGCGTGCAAGTGGAGTCCGTGTCCTGAGCAACGCCATCACGCGAAAAAGCGCTGGTTTTGCGTCGATGAAGCGAGCAGCGCTCTCGAAACCCAGGCAATGAAAAGCGGCAAGGAGCATCGGGTGGCCTTGCTGCCGGGCCAAAACCTCGTTCTCAAAGTCGCCGATGCCCGCAAGCTCGCCACGGAGTCGCTTTTCGATTGCCTGATCGATCTTCTGCTGTCCAACCACTTTTTGACGACCAGATTCAACTGCTCGGCAGCATGCGTGTCTTCAATCCAGGCAGAAGGAGTTGAATCGTGGCCGGATCAAATGGCATGAGAAGAAGCTGACGGAATCCCCATTTTGCACAACTCGCACTTCCGCTACCAGTCATCCGCCCCACACGCCCCCCGCTTGACACTCATGAGATCATCTTTGACATGAAGCTCCTGTTGGATCCCTGCGTGGCCAAGACGCTCGTGCTCGTCGTTCTGGCCGGATTGTCCTTCCTGACCATGACGCTGTGCAGCCAGCCGCTGCGGCAGGCAGGCCTGAAGTCCATCATCGACATTGAAGTGGTCACGAACCTCAGCAAGGCGACGAAGCTATGGAATGACATCGGCTTCTGCAAGGAATCGCCGCCCGATGCAGCGCGCAAACGGCTCTTCCTCAGGCACCTCGATCTGGATGCGTGGTTCATCTGCTGCTACGCGCCCTTGATGTGCCTGCTGTGCTGGTGTGCGGCGGATGCATGGGCCCACGCCTTGCCATGGATGTTCACGTTCGGTCGCTGGCTCGCCGCAGCTCAACTCCTCGCGGGGGTGCTCGACTTTGTGGAGAACCGCGGGCTGCGCCGGATCATCGAATCCAACACGATCACGAAAGGATCGCTGTGGCTGACTGGCACGGCCTCCCAGCTCAAATGGCTGATTATAGTGGCAGGCGGCCTTTACATCGTACTTGGCCTCGTGATCTGGATCGTCCACACCCTGAGGAAGAAGGGAAGCAGGGAGTGAGCCGTCTACAGGGTCTGCTGTCGTGTGGGCTGTAAACTCCTGACAAAAGTATAATCGCGCCGGGATGCGCACGGGGGACAGTCGGCGCGTCATGATTACCGAACCCTTTGCTCTCTGGTTTCTCGCGGGCCTCTTCCTGGTGCTGCTCGAGTTTGCCGCGCCGGGCGTGATCATCGTCTTCATCGGCCTGGGCGCCTGGGCGGCCTCGCTGACGACCTGGCTGGGCTGGACGCCCACACTGGCCGGACAGATGACGGTCTTCGCGGTCGCCTCCCTCGTCTTCCTCTTCGGCCTGCGCAATCTCTTCAAAGGCTGGTTCATGGGCCTGTCGAAAAGCGGCGATGCGCGCGAGACGGATGAAGAGTTCACCGGCAAGGAAGTGCGCGTGGTCACCGCCATCACGGAAGACCGTGCGGGCAAGGTGGAGTTCAAGGGCGCGAGCTGGAATGCGCGCTCCACCACCATGCTGAACCCCGGAGACATGGCCGTGATCGTCTCACGTGACGGCCTGCTCCTGACCGTCCGTCCCCGTTAATTTTTCCCCCGACCCATCAACCTCAACCCAACGAATCATATGACTCTCGAATTCAGCACCATCGTCGGCCTTGGCATCGCCGCCATTGTCGTCGTCGCCATCCTCCAAGGCGCCCGCGTGGTGCCGCAGCGCAGTGCGTTTGTCATCGAACGTCTGGGCAAGTTCTCCCGCACCCTGGATGCTGGTTTTCACGTGCTCTTCCCGTTTCTGGACCGTGTGACGGCCAAGCATTCGCTCAAGGAGCAGGTCATCGATGTGCCCTCGCAGATGTGCATCACGCGGGACAACATCGCCATCGAGATCGACGGCGTGCTCTTCCTGCAGGTGCTCGACCCCGCCCGTGCCACCTACGGTGTGACGAACTACTTCATGGCCGCCTCCCAGCTCGCGCAGACGACGCTGCGCTCCGAGATCGGCAAGATGGATCTCGACCGCACCTTTGAGGAGCGCGACAGCATCAACGCAAACATCGTCGATGCGCTCGACAAGGCCTGCGAGCCTTGGGGCGTGAAGGTGATGCGCTACGAGATCAGCAACATCAATCCGCCGCAATCCGTGAAGGATGCGCTGGAAAAACAGATGCGCGCCGAACGCGAGCGCCGCGCCCAGGTGGCCATGTCTGAAGGCGACCGCGAAGCCCGCATCAACGTGGCGGAAGGTCACAAGCAGGAGGCCATCAAGCAGTCCGAAGCCATCAAGATCCGCCAGATCAACGAGGCCGAAGGCAAGGCTCGCGAGATCGAACTCCTCGCCCAGGCCACGGCCCAGGGCATTGCGCAGATCGCACTGGCCATCAACACGCCCGGCGGCCGCGATGCGGTGAACTTGCGTGTGGCCGAGCAGTATGTGGGTGAATTCGGCAAGCTCGCCAAGAGCACGAACACCATGATCATCCCGTCGAACCTCAGTGACATCGGCGGCATGGTGGCCAGCATCGGCAACTTGCTCGACCGCACCCGGCCGGCTGCCGCCGCAGCGCAGAGTTGAGGCGTGCTAACGCACTGCGACCACCTTGGCCGAAACGCCGGGTCGCAGTGCCACCGTCTCACCCTCACGTCGTCCGATCAGCTTCTGCCCCAGAGCCGACGCGGGCGTGATGACAACGATCTCTTTGCCCTCATGCAGGATCTCCGTGCCACCGGCAAACGGGCCGAGGAAGTAATGACTGCATCCCTCAGGAGCCTCCAAACTCACCAGCGCTCCAAGCGTGATCGCCGCGCCTGACTCCAGCTCATTCCCCGACAAGGCTCCAAACGCCCGCACGGCCTCCTGCAGCTCCGCGACACGCTTTGCCTGCCCTCGCGCGACATACGAGGCCTCCAGCGTGCGCGTGTCATACTTATTTTCCGCTTTGCTGTCCGGGTCCGTCGCCGCCGCAAAGGCACCCTGCGCCGCCCGCGTGAGCGACGCGAGTTCGGCATTCAGCACGGAGAGGAGGTGATCGAGGACGGCTTGTTTGTTCACGTGGTGGAAATGCCTGTCCGGTGTTTCAGGAGGGGGATCAAGGAGGAATGCAAAAGCCGGGTATTGACCCCCAGTGGCCAGTTCCGGTAAACTCCCGGCATGAAAACGCACCGGCAGCCTGCTTCGCGAGCGTTCACCCTGATCGAACTCCTCGTCGTGATAACCATCATCGCGATCCTGGTCAGTCTGGCGGGAGCGCAAATCATCAAAGTCCTCGACGACGGCAACCGTGTGAAGGTGCTGGCGGTGGTGACCGAGCTGAAGAGCGGGATCGATGCCTACCAGCTCGACTACACGCGCTTCCCCATCGACTCGAACACCGGCGCCGGAAATGGCGAAGATGTGGCGGAACTGCTCACCGATGGCAGCAACCCGCTCGTGGACGCCCTCTTGGGCATTCCCCCGGCAGCCAATGCGAGCGGAGGCCGCGACCTCAATCCCAAGCGCACGCCGTTCTCCAATTTTTCCACCGCCAAAAACGATCATCACGGCCTCGTCGGCTCCACGCGTCCCTACAAGCTGAACGACATGTGGGGCCAGCCTTACCGCATCCTGCTCGACACGAATGGCGACAACCAGGTGAAGAACCCCGATGCCACCAACGCCGACCCGAAGATCTCGCAAAATCAGGCCGCGTCCCTCGTGGTGAAGTCCGCCGTTTACAGCTGTGGCAAAGACAAACTACCGCAAACCGCCGATGACATCGTGTCTTGGCGGCAGAAGTGAGCGTCGCGGGCGCTACTTCCCCGCGTTCTTGAACACTTCAGGGTGATCCAGCAGCACCTTCTTTACCCGCTCCACCTGATCAAAGGGGCATTCACCAATCCACGTCGTCTTCTCGATGACCTCACGCCCGCCGATGGTGCCGGCGACGACGAGTCCCGTGAGCATGGATCCCAGCATGTCTGGATGCGTGCCGTCCTCCGCGTAAAGCGGCAGCGCTGGAAAGTTCTCATGCACCAGTTTCCAGAAGTCGCCCACCGGACTGACAAGAATGCTGGCACCCGGGTTTTTCTCCAGCGCCGCCTGCACCGCGCTCACATTCGCGAGGCGGATGCGAGCGTGCGCCACCTCCGGACTGGTGCCGGTGGACAGCGCGTCGGGAGACCTTTCCTTCCACAGGTTTTCATGCCGCGCCCAGATCTGGAGATCGACGATGAGCATCTTGGGATTCACCGTGCGTGCGAGCGTCACCAGCCGTGTGAGGCCGTTGTTCATCAGTTGCTTCGCCTCCGGCTGAATGGCAGCGACGGCCGAGAGCACGCTCTGCTCCTGCACCACGAGAACATCCCACGGCTTACCATCATCCGCGCCCTGTTTCAGCAGCGCCAGCGCCTCAGGATCGACCGCATGCTGACCGAGCTTGTAGCCTCCCTGCATATAACTGCCGATGTGCGGTGCGAGCACCCCGGATGACAACAATAACTCGCCCACGATGGCCGGCAGGCCGTTGTGCGCGATGTAGCTGTTGCCCAGAAACAGGATGCGTACATGCGGCGCGTCATCTGCCGCGTACAAACGGCAGCCGCACGCGACGAGGGCGGCGTGCAGCAGTTTGCGTCGGGACCAGAGGATCGGCGAAACGGAGTTCATCGGTTTCAAGTGTTCGCAGTTCCTTTCAACTCACGGTTTGCACAGCTTGTCCGCCAGCGCCTCCGCCTTCTCGTTGCCCTCCTTGGCGGACAGATGACCGACGACGCGTGACTTCTCTTTGTCGAGTTTGATGATGATCAGCGTCTCCAGTCGGGTCTGCTTCTCGTCGTCTTTGCTCGACATCATGCGGTAAATGATCGCGTAAGGCATGTAGGTGCCGCCCTGGCGGAAGCCACGCCACTGCACGACGTTGTTGGCCTTCGCCGGAAACTGACCAGGGCAGGCGATGAGCGTGTCATGCATGAGGTCGGTCTTGCTGCCCTTGAACTTCAAATTGATCCAGCTCCGCAAATCACCGCCTTCATGAATGACCTGATAGCCGCCAAGGCCGGGACAGAGGTGCTCGAAGCTGTCGATCTCGGGATTTTTCTCCAAGGCGGTGTCATGAATGATCTTCACCTTCTTTGGATCAGTGGTGGTGAACTCGGATTCAGGCTTCGGCTCGGCGGCGGCAGTGATGACCGGGCCAAGGGCGAGCAGGATGAGGAGAGTGAGTTGTTTCATGAAATTTGCGGGATCATTTCAGCGATGCGTCCGCCGCTCCATCGGCTTTGCGATACAAACTCGTCGGAATGAGCATCTGCGGCGGCAGCTCCTCGCCCTTCGAGTGCCGCAGGAATGCCCGCACGACCTCCACGCCCATCTTGTCGGGAAACTGAATCGGATCGGCATAAATCTTGCCATCCTTGATCGCCTGCTTGCCCTCCGGCTGGCCGTCGAAGCCGATGATCACGACCTTGTCGGCTTTTCCTGCTTTCTCCAATGCACCACGCGCACCGAGCGCGGAGGGATCATTGATCGCGAAAATGCCCACCATGTCAGGATGCGCCTGCAGCATGTCCTCGGCGGCCTTGTAGCCCTTGTCCTTCGCGCCGCCGCCATCGAGTTCGCTCACGATCTCGATCTTCTGCGCCGCCGTCACGTTATGCGCATCAAGCACTTCTTTGAAACCCTTCACGCGCAGGATGCAGGACTCGACCTGCTTCAAATCCAGCACGCCGATCTTTCCACCCTGGCCCTTCAGCGCCTCGATCATCGCCTTGCCTGCTTCTTTGCCGCCGCCCAAGTTGTCCGTGGTCACCTGCGTCACGATTTTCACGCCGGGTTCGTTGCACGGCACATCCACCGTGAACACCGGAATGCCCGCCGCGTTCGCCTCCTGGATCACCGGCACGATCGCCTTCGAGTCCGCCGGGCTCAGCACGATCGCCACCGCCTTCTTCACGATGAAGTCCTTCACCTGATTGCTCTGCCGCGCCACATCGCTGTCCGCGCTCACCACTAGCGTGTCATAGCCATGCTTCGCCGCCTCGGCGGTGATGTTGTCGCCGATCACCTTGAAAAACGGATTCTGCAACGTCAGCAACGACACGCCGATGGTGCCTTTCGTGGCAGTGGCCGGCTTGTCTGACGTTTTGCCGCAGGCGGCGATCAGGGCGGTGCAGAGGAGAAGGAAGAGGCGTGATTTCATTGCCTGCATGCTAGCACAAAGATAACCCAAGGGCGCAAGCCTCAATTCGGATGGCGTAGAAACCAAGACACGATTCACATCGTCCCCACAGTGTGGTATTGACTGGAAGCAGATGGTTTCAGATAAAAGCGAAATGCAGATATTCATCCGAATCGTCGTTCTTTTGTTTGTCGTTCCGTTCGCTGCGGTGTTCTTGGGAACGGCCTTGATCTTTATCGTGTTACCAAGCCTTGGTGTGGAGCCGGACAAGCAAGGCATGTATCTCCGCATCATTATGCCGGTGATGATAGTCGGCGGGATTTGGTTGTATGTGCGAAGTTGGAAGAAGACCGCTACAAACCCCACAAGCACAGCTCCCTCCAGGCCGTCCACATCCTTGCGCAGTGGGTTTGTCTGGGCGCTTGCCATCGTGATCGGAGGACCGTTTCTATACACAATGGTCCAGTCATCTTCAAAAGACGCCGCAAGAAAGGGGCAGCCTGGGTATGCCGAGTTTCAGGCTGCCAACAGCCTTTTGATGGGCAGCAGCAAGGGGATCGCTCATGGCAACATGGCCGACGCGCAAAAACTGGCGAACGAGTTTTCCCTGCGCCTGAAAGAGGCTCGCAAAATGGGAATCGAAAGCCGGAAATCGTCATCGATAGCGTCTCTCACTGGAGGCGAGTTCCCCACTTACTGCCTGCTGACCCGGAAAAGTTGTGTCTTTATGGTGCATGTGCCAGACCTGAGAAACTTCTCTCCAGAAGCCAAGGATTTCATTGCGGAAGCCGCCTGGATAACAGCCATGACGGTTATTGAGCCGTTCAAAGCAAATCTACGGGATGTTGCGGTCGGCCTGCGTGGTGCGCTCTTTTATGACCGCGTGGTTACTGGCCGTCTGGATGCCACGGGGAATCTGGCATCTGTCAGACCTGGTCAGGTCAACGGTGACACGGAATGTCAGACGTTCCTCCAGAGTCGCTTTGTGCCACGTTCTTCAGCAGAGTCGAAATGAACGAACTTGTTTAATATCTTAACAAGGCGCTTCGCCGCAGCTCGAACTGCTGCGTCTCACCACTCCAAGTTTCCATCACCTTTTTCCGCGAGTCTCCTTCGCGGATGGGTTTGAGGCTCGTCTTGTGATTGAGCAGCGTGTTCACCAGCTCCAGCTTGAACGACTTCGGATAAAGCCGCTGCAACGTGCAGATGATCGCCACGCCTGCCTCCACCGGTTTCAAGGCCGCGCGATCCGTGATCGCGATCCGCACGCCGCCGCATGCTTCATTCTTGAACACGCTCGTCGTCGGCGTGAAGCGCACTGGTGTGAACTGCACGCCGGGCAACCCGAACTTGTTCAATTCGTAGGCCAGCCGCAGATCGTTCACATACGGCGCACCGAGAACCTCGAACGGCGTGTCCGTGCCGCGGCCCACGCTCACGCTGAATTCGAGCAGACCGATGCCCGGATACAGCAGCGCCGCATTCAGGGAGCGCATGTTCGGCGAGGGATTGATCCACGGCAGGCCGGTTTGATCGAACAGCATGCCGCGACGCCATCCTTCGACGGGAATCACCTTCAAATCGCAGTTCATGACGCGTTCGGCATTCATCATCGCCGCCAGTTCGCCTGCGGTCATGCCGTGGCGCAGCGGAATCGCATGCGTCGCGGTCGGTTTCTCCTCATCGACCACCGCCGGGCCTTCCACGGCGATGCCACCGATAGGATTGACGCGGTCGAGCACATAAAACGCCTTCTTCGCCCTCGCGGCGGCCTCCATGCAAAGGCGCATCGTGCCGATGTAAGTGTAAAAACGGCAGCCGATGTCCTGGATGTCGAACACGAGCGCGTCGATGTCCGCCAGTTGCTCTGCCGTTGGCGCGCGGCGCTCCCCGTAAAGGCTCAGCACGGGCAGGCCGGTCTTCTTGTCCTTGGTGTCGCCGATCTTCTCCTGGTCCAGCACGCCGCGGATGCCGTGCTCGGGGCTGAAGAGTTTTTTGAGCTTCACATCCGGTGCCTCGGCCAGCAAATCGATCGTGCTGCGTCGCTGCGCATCAATCCCGGTTTGATTCGTGATCAACCCCACGCGCAGCCCCTTCAGATCGGCAAACTTCCGCCGTACCAGCACATCGATGCCATTGAGCACCGTCGGCACTTCTTTCTCATCGCGTGGCCAAGGCGGGCTGCTCGCCACCGCGAACGTCATGCCCTGCGCCGCTGCCGTGCCGATTTCCTCATACAAATCCCGCACGCTGCCATTCCCGTCGGGATGCAGCCGTGAGCTCATGAAGATGACGAATGTCTTCGTCTGCGGCTCGATCCACAGGCTCGTGCCCGTGAAGCCCGTGTGGCCGAAAGAGCCGATGGGAAATGTCTTCCCTCGCGGCCTGCTGAATGTCGAGTCGATGTCCCAGCCCAGCCCTCGCCGCTCAAACACCGTCGCAATCGTGTGCGGCGTGGTCATGAGCTTCACTGTCTCGGGTTTCAGCACACCAGCACCGCCATCGAGGATCATGCGCGCATATTTCGCCAGATCACCGGCGGTCGTGAAGAGGCCCGCGTGGCCGGTGACGCCGCCCATCTTGCGCGAGGTCGGATCATGCACCACACCGCGCAGCATCACGCCGTTCTCATCCTTCTCCGTCGGTGCGATGCGCGGCCTCCAGTCGTCGGGAGGCAGAAAACGCGTCGAATCCATCTGCAGCGGCGCAAACACATGCTTCGCCGCGAATTCGTTCAAGGCGACGCCACTCACACGCCGCACGATTTCGCCGAGGAGGATGAAGTTGATGTCCGAGTAACGGAAAAAGCGGTCTGGCGGTCCTTCCGGCTCCATTTCGACCGCCAGCTTGATTCCCGTGTCATAACCGCTCCATGCCGGCTCTTTCGGGATTCCCGGTCTCAATCCCGAAGTGTGCGTCAAAAGATGCCTCACCGTGATTCCTGGCCGCATCTCGGGCAAATAACGCCGCGCTTCCGCCTCCAGCTCGATCCTGCCCTGCTCGATGAGCAGCATCACGCTCGGCAGTGTCGCGACGACCTTTGTTAGCGATGCCGCGTCGAAGACGGTGTCCTCCGTCATCGCCTCCTTCTCCGGCACAAGCGCGCGCTGGCCTTCGACGAGCGTCATCTTCTTCTCTCCGCTCTCGATGCGCAGCACCGCGCCTTCGGGGTTGCCCTTGGCCACCGCCTTGCGGACGGCCTCGCGCGCAGGCTCAAACTCCTCTGCGCGGATCAGCAGGGGTAAAATGATGAAGGGTAAAATGATGCGGAGATCGAGCATGGCTGGATCAGATCAAAGGATTGAAACGCCACCATCCATTATTTTACCCATCATCATTTCACCTTTTTCTTCTTCCCCGCCGGTTTGCCAGCTTTCGGACTGTCAAAACCAGGCGCGACGGTGCCTTTCTCCCATTCAGCGATGGCAGCGACGAGTTCCTTCACGATCTCCGGTTTCTCAGCGGCGAGATTCTTCGATTCGCCAATGTTGGCGCTCAGATCGTAGAGTTCCGGCTCCGCCGCGCCGAGGCGCACGAGCTTCATGCTGCCACGACGCACGGCGTTGTTGCCGCCGGGGCCGCCGCTGCGCCAGAATAGCGTTTCGTGCGGGGCTCCGTTCTTTTCGCCGGTGAGGAAGGGCAGGAGGTTCACGCCATCGAGGTTCTTCGGCGTCAAATCGGTTGATTCGGCGGCGGCGAGGGATGTGGGCAGGAAATCAAGCGCGATGACGGGCTGGTCGTACGTCCCCGGTTTGATTTTCGCCGGCCAGCTCACGAGAAACGGCACGCGCATGCCACCTTCATAGACCATGCCCTTTGCGCCACGCAGCGGGGTGTTGTCGGTGAAGTTCGTGCCACTCTTTGCGGACAGATTCGGACCGCCGTTGTCGCTGACGAAGCAGATCAGCGTGTTCTCGCGCTGCTTTGTCTCGTCGAGCTTCGCCAGCACACCACCGATGGCCGCATCCAGCGCACAGACCATGGCCGCATAAGTGCGGCGGCTGTCGTTTTCGATGTGCTTGAGCTTTTCCAGCCATTCCTTCGGTGCTTGCAGCGGCGTGTGCGGCGCGTTGAAGGCGAGGTAAAGCATCCAGGGCTTCGATTCATCCGCGTGACGGCCCACAAACGCTGTGGCTTCATCGCCGAAGTGCTCGGTGAGGTATTTCGTCTGCGGTTCGTCCTTCTCATTGCGGTTCAGGGGGATGTTGTATTCCGCGCCGCCGCCTGCGCCGGGGAAATACACATGCCCGCCGCCTAGCGCGCCGAAGTATTCGTCAAAGCCGCGCTTGTTCGGATGGAACTGCGGATGCGCGCCGAGGTGCCACTTGCCGACCGCGCCGGTGGTGTAGCCGGCCTTTTGCATGAGCGATGGAAATGTCGTCTCACTCAGCGACAGGCCCGCCGTCGTGCTTTCCGGCAACCATGCCGGATTGTTCTCATGCCCGAAGCGATGCTGGTAGCGCCCAGTCATGATGCCCGCCCGTGTCGGACTGCAAAACGGATGCGAGACGTAGCCGTTCGTGCAGCGCAGGCTTTGCGCGGCCAGTTTGTCGAGATGCGGTGTTGGAATCTCCTTCGAGCCTTGGAAACCGAGATCGTTGTAGCCGAGATCGTCTGCGATGATGACGAGCACGTTCGGTTTGGCGGCGACCGCAGGAGCGCTGAGCAGCAGAACAAAAAGAAGCGAAAGAAAGGAGCGCATGGGAGTGATATGAGCGCCCCAAAACGCACGCCCACCTTCCATGTTTCACTTCATGCTTGCATCCATGCCCAGAATCCGTCATGCCCAACGCATGAAGTCCTATCTTCTCCTCCTTCCGCTCGTTCTGACCCAATGTGGTGATGAGTCAAAAAAACCTGAACCTGTGCCAGCACCGAAAGCCGTGGCAGAAAAGCCGGCTGCTGCACCTGCTCCCGCCAAACCCGAGTCGAAGGCGGTCTATTGGACGCAGGAGATGATGCACACGGAGATCAAGTATCACAATCCGGGCTACACGGGCGACGGCCAGTTCAATATCGAGGGCGGCAAGGTCGTCGCGCTGAGCCTGCGCGGGGCGAAGATCGACAATGTGAAGTTCTTGCAGCACATCGAGCCGCTGGCGCTCGACTTGAGCGAGACGCCGATCACTGACCTGCGACCGATGCAGGGGAAGAAACTGGTGGAGCTGTATCTGGAGGACACGAAGGTCCAGGATCTCTCGCCGATCCGCGGCATGCCGTTGGAAAAGTTGTACCTGAGCCGCACGCCGGTGCGTGATCTGAGCGCGCTGGAAAACATGCCGTTGCAGGAACTGAACGCGGTTGGCTGCCCGATTGGCGACATTTCAGGCATCGCGAAGTGCCCGATCACGATGCTCTGGCTCACGGATTGTCCAGTGGAGAACATCAGCGCGCTCAAAACGGTGCCGCTGGTGAGTGTGACGCTGCACCGCACGAAGGTGAAGGATTTGTCACCACTCAGCGGCACGGCCTTGCAGCGCCTGCATATCGCCGAGACACCTGTGACGGACCTCTCACCGCTAAAGGGCATGCAATTGACGCGCCTTGTCTTCACCCCGGCGAACATCACCGCAGGCATTGATGTGGCGAAAACACTGCCATTGCAGGAGATCGGTACGCGGTTTGACGACGGGGCCAAGGATTTGCAGCCGCCGGCCAGTTTTTGGCCCGCCTACGACGCGGCGGTCAAGGCGGCGCCCAAACCGTGAGAATTCCCCAGATTTGTCTTGTCGGTGCGCCCCCGCTCCTGACAGAATCACGGCGAATTCCATGAAAGAGTTTGCTTACATCCATGACGAGAAGCAGAACCCGTCGCCCCTGCGCGCGGTGCCTGCTCTTGCCAGTTTTAGCGATGACCAGCTCGATGATGTGCTGAATTCCAGCAGCCTGCTCCAGTGCGAGCCGGGCGATCACATCATCAAGGAGGGCAGCATCGACTCCCGCATCTACGTCCTGCTCAGTGGTGAGCTGGAAGTGCGGGTCGGCGGCAAAAAAGTCGCTTCCATCACCCGCATCGGCGAAGTTTTCGGCGAGCTGGCGCTCGTCAACCAGGACAAGCGTCTCGCCTCGGTCATTGCCTCCACGAAGGCTGTGTGTCTCGCGGTGGACCAGAAATTCCTCCAGGACATCCATCCGCGTGAGGAAGATCCTGATTTCCACGCCGCGCTTTACGAATTCGTCGCCCGCCTCGTCGTGCGGAAGCTGGAGGCCACCTCGCGCCGCCTCGCCGAAGTCGAAAAAGAGCTGCGCGTGCTGCGTGAGGCCCATGCGGAGATCAAACCGGTGCCAACACCGGCTCCCAAGCTCAAGCGGCCCGTGAAACGCGTCGTTGCTGTCAGGAAGCCTGCACGCGCACGATGACCGCGCTCAGGCTCCCGCGCCAATCGTGATGCGTTTCGCCGGAATCGGCGATTCGATGATGCCAAGCTCGGTTTCCTGCTTCAAACGGAGCTGTCCGCAGGCAGCGGCGATGTCATGGCCTTTTTCGCGACGTAGCGTGGCGGTGACACCGGCATTCGTGAGTACGGCGAGAAAGGCGTCCTGACGTTCTTCGCTGGGGCGTGCCCACTCCAGGCCATCGACGGTGTTGTAGGGGATGAGATTGACCTTCGCATTGGCAGCACGGGCGCGTTTGGCCAGCGCGTGGGCCTGCTGCACGCTGTCGTTCACATCGGCGATGAGGATGAACTCGAAGGTGAGGAACTGTTTCCGCTTTTGATTCCAGTAGTCGAGCGCCTCGAAGAGTTCGGCGAGGTTGTGCTTGCGGTTCACGGGCATGATTTTCTCGCGCACCTCGTCGGTGGCGCCGTGAAGGGAGATGGCGAGGCGGATTTGCAGCGGGAAATCGGCGAGTTTTTTGATCTGAGGTGCCAAGCCGCTCGTGCTGACGGTCATGTGGCGCGCGCCGATGCCGACACCCCAGTCGGCGTTGAGGATTTCGATGGCCTTCGTGACGTTCGAGTAGTTCGCGAGCGGCTCGCCCATGCCCATGAAGACGAGGTTGTCCACGCGTTCGCCCGCAAAGGCCTCGACCTGCACGATCTGCTCGACGATTTCGCCGGCGGTGAGATTGCGCGCGAAGCCGGCGAGACCACTGGCGCAGAATTTGCAGTCGTAAGCGCAGCCGACCTGGCTGGAGACGCAGAGTGTACGGCGGTCGGATTTGCCGCCATAGAGCGCGGGATTGGCCGGAATGAGCACGGTTTCGACGTAGCGGCCGTCATGCAGCTTGAGGAGGAATTTGCGCGTCGTGTCGGCGGAGCCGGTGACTTTGGCGATGCTGAGCGAGCGTGTGACGAAACGTGTGGCGAGCGCCTCACGCGTCGCCTTCGGCAGGTTCGTCATTTCATCAAAACTGGCGGCGCGTTTGGCGAAAACCCACTCCACGAGCTGCTTCGCACGAAACGTGGGCTGGCCGAGTTCCGCGAACACAGCGGCGATCTCCTCCGGCTTCATGCCGAGGAGTGCCTGGGGTGAGGTGTTCGTGCTCATGGGGGCTGTGACAGTGGCGGTGAATAGGAGATTTGGCATTTCAAATCTCACACCGGCCGTTGAACACCATCACGGATGCCGCTCCTGCTCGCGGAACTGCGTGGGCGTGAGCTTGGTCATCTTCTTGAAGTCCTTGGAGAAGAAGAACTGGTCGTGGTAGCCGACCTGGCGGGCGATTTCTTTGACGGGATCGTCGGATTCAATGAGGCGGCGCTTCGCCTGATTGATGCGCTCCCGCCGCAGCCAGTCGATGGGGCTGGTGCCGATGGCGGCCTTGAACTGGCGGCTGAAGTGGCTCTCGCTCATGCCGCTAAGGTTCGCCAGCTCGGACACGCGCATGGGCAAATGGAAGTAGAGGCGCATGCGTTCGAGGGCCTTGGACACGGCCTGTGGCAGCTCAGGCTGCACGAGACCCGGTTCAGAAAGGCGCACGTGGAAGGCGAGGCCGATGATGGCGGCCACGGCGGCACTGGCGAGCGCGGCATCGCTCGGACGTGTGCCGCTCATGTATTGGAATGCATTTTGGAACTCACGCATGACAGCCTGCTCGTTGATGCCTTCGAGCACAGGCTGTGAGCGCACTTGCAGCAGCTCGGCGATTCGGTCGAGCGAGCGGCCTTCAATCCGCATCCAGTAAAGCTCCCACGGATCACGATTGTGCGCCCCGTAGAGGTGCGGGTGGTGGCAGTTCACCCAGACGAGGCCACCAGGGCAGACCTCATGCCGTTTGCCGCCCACTTGCACCCAGCCACGGCCCTTGAGGCAGAGGATCAGCTCGTGGCCCGGATAGGTCTCGCGCTCGATGCGATGCTCAAAGCCAGCCTTCAGGTGTCCGGCGCGCACCACGGAATAAAACAAATCACGCTGCCAGTCCGCAGGAGTGGCGTAAAGATTCGTCAGGAAGACGGTTTCCTGGAACAGCGTGGCGGCCATGAACGAATAATACATCTCCCCCCACCATGGTGTCGAGGACTGATTGCATCTTCCAAAGGCCGGGCCGGGAAAATCCTTTTGCAGCAGAGGGTGCAGCACGGCATAATCACCGCCCCGTTGCGCGATCCCAGAAAACCCCCGCGCACTTTTTCCAGAACCATGCCCACTTACGATTATGAATGCCAGACGTGTGGCCACAAATTTGAAGCCAAGCAGTCCATGAAGGACGCGCATCTCACCGACTGCCCGCAGGAGGGCTGCCCCGGTCCGATCAAGCGCAAGATCGGCCTCGGTGCCGGTTTGATCTTCAAAGGCTCCGGCTTCTACATCACTGACTACCGCAGCGATTCCTACAAAGCCGGTGCGAAGAAAGATTCTGAAGGCTCAGCTTCATCTACAAGCACAACGGCCGCCCCCAGCACGCCCGCGCCAGCCAGTCCTGCGCCCGCACCTGCGAAAACAGGCACGGCGGCCTGATCCTGCCTTCACTCACACCTCCTGCCGCCGTGACTCGCCACCTGCTTCAGATACTGCGGCTGCTTTTGATCAGTGCGCTGGCGGGAGCGGCCTGGGTGGCGCATCGTCCCGCCGAACTTCCAAACACACCCCCGCCCAGTGCCGCCAAAGCTGATGACATGCTCGACATGCTGCGCCAGACGGCGATCAAGCGCGCGGCGGTGATGGAAATCAGCGAGGCCGAGGTGAACCGCCATCTCGCCACGACGCTCGCGGGCAAGATCCCGAACGTGTTGGGTGAATGGGTCGCGTTTGATGGAGCGCGCATTGATTTTGAGCCGGACAGCGCGCGACTTTTCCTGGTGTGGAAGCTCAAAGGCCACACGCGAACCGCCAGCGTCGATCTCGCGATCAGCCGCGATGAGCAGAACTTCCACGTCGAGCTGTTGCACGGTGCCTATGGCCACCTCGGCATGCCGCGCGGCATGATGCGCCCCCTGTATCCATCTTTGCGTGCGGTGGCGGAGGCGCTCGATCCTGAGATTCGGGCGTTGTTCCAGATGACCCGCATCACCATCGCCAAGGACAAGCTCGTGCTCGATCCCCGCTTCCCTCCCGCATGATTCGTCATCTACCATTCGTCCAGGCGGTCGCTATCGCGTTCTTCTGCGCCGCGCTGTTTGCCACGGCGCAGACGCCCGCGCCACCTGTGCCACCGCTCACCAAGGAGCAGAAAGAGGCCGCTGCGGCCATCGAAGCACCGAAGACCTTCACGCCGCCGCCATTGCCAGGCCAGTTGCAAGGCAACGTGCCCGCCAAGCCTGCGGCACCTCCCGCTCCACCAGCCAAGCCGGTCGAGCAGCAGCCTGCGGGCAATGCCGCCAGCAAAATGCAGGTGCTCGAAGCCGTCACGCAGACTGGGGCCAATGAGGTGCCACGAGTGGCAGCCCCTTCGGACAAACTCCCCATCACCAGCTCCACCAGCACCACAGGACAGTTCATTGTGCATGGGAAGGTGTTTCAAACCCGCAGTGCCATGTCCTCACGTTGCGAGGAGATTTCACAGGAGCTGCGCAAGGTGCTCCATGACAAGGAACCCTGGGTGCTTCCCGTCGTCGTGCTGCTCAACACGAGTGAAGAAGCCGCCAAATCGAAAGGCCCGCTGATCTCCACCGCCATCACCGAGCTCACGCACGGTGGTTTTCATTTGCAGGTCACGGTCAACGATCGACCCGGCCTCAAAGCGGACAATTTGCGCGAGAATGTCGTGCGCGCCCTGCTCGCCGAGCGCATCCTGCGCAATCATCAAAAAATCTCCACGCCCGAAGGCCGCCTCGTGCTGCCGGACTGGATCATGACCGGCGTGCTGCATGCGATGGACTACCGCGCCAGCGCACGTCCCAGCGCCCTGTTCTCCACCATCTTCCGCAGTGGCAAAATCTACGGCATCGAGGAGATCATCGAGGCCTCTCCGGTCGAAATGGACGGCCTTTCCCGCACCATCTACGAAACCTCCTGCTGCGCCTTGGTGCTTGCGCTGGTCGATCAGCCGGACGGTCCGCAGCGCTTCAACAAATTCCTCAACGCCCTCGCCAGCGATCCGCGTTCCGAGCGTGAATTGCTCAGCGCCGCGTTCCCGAATTTTGCCGCTTCAGCGTCGAGCTTGAACAAGTGGTGGTCGCTCCAGCTTGCGACGCTCTCCAAACCTGGCATTGCCGAGCCGTTCACCGCCGCCGAGAGCCTCAAGGCCATCGAAGATGCCATCACCATTCGCTACGAGGCAAAACCGGACGAGGTGCCGAAGAATGTGAAGCCTCGTCCGTTTGTCCTTCCCGCGCCGCTGGTCGTCTCGTCGAGTGAACCTCCGCCGCTTCTGCCCTCGATCACTGACGCTCCGCCCAAACCGAAATCCAAGGACACGGCCGAAAACAAAGCTGCTGAAGAAGAAACCACGACCGGTGAAAAGCCGAAACGCAGCCTTTGGCGGCGGCTGCTCTTCCTTGGCGATCCCGATGAGGAAGAGTCCAAAACCGCTGAAGCTTCCGCTGCCAATGAGGCTGCCCTTGATGCGGAAAAGAAGCCGGGATTCTTTGGGCGTCTCTTTGGTGCTGGTCCCGACGAGAAGAGGGAACCAGACAAACCCAAGGCCACCGAAGTCGAAAAGCCAAAAGCCGCAGAGACAGATGAGCCTGAGGCCAAGGAAGAAAAGAAACCCTCCGTGCTCAATCCGCTGAACTGGTTCCGCGGCGGCAGCAAAGACGAAGAGCCGAAAAAGGAGGACGCTCCTGCCAAAGATGCGCCAGCACCCGGTGAACCATCTGCCTCTCTCGATGTAGCCCGCCTCATTTCGCCAGCGCTCGCTGATGCCTGGCAGTTGCTCGCCCCTGCGGCGCCACGCATGACAGCGGAGCCATTGTTTGATTTCCGCAAACGCAAAGCCAAGCCGGAAGAAGAACCCAAAGCAGAGTCCAAAAAAGAGGAAGCGCCCAAGAAGTCTGCCGCCAAACCGGACGGCAAGCCGCGCACGAGCAATCCCAATTCCAAATCAACCTCCAAACCGTCAGCGGCTCCCTCCGGCACGCCTCGCACCAACAATCCGAACGCCAGACCCGTTCCGGCGGAACTGATCCAACCCGCCACCGGTTCCGCCCCTGCGTCGGCGGTTGCCAAATCCGGCCTGGTGCCCGTGCTGCTGCCGCTGGAAGAATACCAGCACATCCTCAAGCGTCCGGATCGCGTCCAAATCCTCAACTACAACGTCGCCTCCCTTCGCGCGCTGGAGCTGCGCGTCAGCGTGCTGTTCCGTCCGGTCGTCACCGCCTATCTCGCCGCCGTGACGGACATTCAGGATGGCAAGACCAAGGACATGGACAAGCGCCTCGCCGTTTTGCACGAGTTCGCGCTCGTCGCCTACCAAAAATCCATCGCCGTGCGCGACTACCTCGACTGGTTTGAAGCCAGCGAGAACGGCCGCCTCTCCGGCAAGTTCGACGACTTCCTCGAACTTCCCGCCATCATCCAAAAAGAACTCCCGCCACGCACCGATCCGATCTCGAAATACCTCGATGCCATCGACAAGGAGTTCTCGAAGTAAGGTTGCTCAAGCCGCATGGCTTGCAGCGGGGTTGTTGAGGAGATCCACAAAATAGCGCTCCGCCTGACATGACTGAAACCCTCCGCGAATTTTTGCTCGAATACAGTCACGCGAAGGATGAAGACGCGCGCGACTGCATCGAAGCGGAGGTCTGGCGACAGTACGGGGCGGAACGGACGGTGCTCGTGCTCGACATGTCGGGATTCTCGCTGCTGACACGACGCCATGGAGTCGTTCACTACCTGTCCATGGTCCGGCGCATGCATGAAACGGTGAGGCCGATCGTGCATGAGTTCGGTGGCTCGATGGTGAAGTTTGAGGCGGACAACGCCTTTGCCGTGTTTCCAGAACCAGAGGCGGGCGTTCGGGCGGCGATCGCCGTCAATACAGCGGCTGCCGTCGAAAATGCCGGCCATGCCGCCGAGTTCGGGATTCAACTCAGCAGCGGCATCGATCACGGGCTCATTCTCCTGATTGAGGGGCAGGATTTCTTTGGAGATGCTGTGAATGTCGCCAGCAAGCTGGGAGAAGACCTCGCCGAACCCGGGGAGATTCTGGTTTCGAAAGCAGCGGCAGACCTGCTGCCGCCCACATCGAAGTACGGTGGCAACCCTGTCGAGTTCTCGATCTCGGGCATCAACTTGGACGCGCTCTCGATCAAGTACTGAGGGGAACAAGCCAGACTCAATTCAGCCCCACATCCTCGGGCATGCCGGCCATCACTTTGTACACCGGCCCCATGTCTTCGAGGATCGCTCCCCACATCTGCGTTGGCTTCTCGACGGTAAGCACTAGCGGACGTGCCGTCGTGGTGATCCAGGAGCGCAGCTCCAGCTCGCTCTCAAGCTGACCGCCGCTCCAGCCGGAGTAGCCGACAAAACCACGCACATCGTGACCCAGGCTCAGCGCATGCAGCGCATCGGCCACGGAGAGATGCGTCTGGCAGCGCAACGTGCGGCGGCGTTTGTTCCATTGCAGCGCGGCAAAGGCCAGCTTGTCCGTCGCCACCGGGCCGCCCATGAACACCGGCACCTCGCCGAGCGCACCGAGATCTTGATCTGGCAGCAAATCGGCCACACGTTGCTCCAGCGGACGGTTCAGGATGTAACCGAAGGCACCGTCCTTCGCATTGTGCGCCGCCATGAAGACCACGCAGCGCGCGAAATTCGCATCGCGCATGGCCGGTGAAGCGAGCAGGAGGCTGCCGCTGAGAGAGGACGACGATTCGTTCGTGTTTTCCGAATTCATGTCAATGTCTGACGCAATAACTACGCCAGCCGATCAATTGCGCATCGAAAAAAAATGCGCGCCGAACTTCACAGCTCGGCGCGCAGTTTTTTTGAAATTGCGAAACCCGGTCGTTTTACGCCGCCGCGACTTCGAAGCCCTTGCGATAGGTCTTCGTCAGCAACGTGTCGGCCTCCGGCGCATTCGGGAAGCGCAGGTTCGCCGCGTCCCACTCCAGCACCTTGTTCGCCTCCTCCATGCGTCCGGTGACCGGATCGATCTTCGGAATCGCGAGACGCGTGGCCACGTTGCCCAGTTGCACGGTTTCGGCGAGCGGACCAGCATAGTGAAAACCATCGCTGGTCTTCTTGCCCGCGAGACATGCATCGACCCAGGTGTGCCAGTGGCTGCGGGCCTCCTCTTTCGGGTATTTGAAGCCGGTGAATTTGTCGAGCGGATACAGCCGCGGCCCCGCCACATGCGCAAGCACCATGGTGCCGCCTTCGCCGATGAAAATCGAGCCACTGCCTGGCAGATCGATGTCACCCGGCATCTGCGCCAGCTTGTGGCTCGGCTTCAGGCCGCCATCCATCCACGTCAGCTTCATCGTCTTGCCCGCCGTGAACTCAGTGCCGGGGAAGACGTAGTGGATCGTCTCATGCGTGGGCCAGATCTGGTTGTTGATGCCGCTGTTCTTCGCCTGAACGCTGATCGGCGCGGTCAAATCGAGCGCGGTGAAGACCGGATCCATGATGTGGCAGCCGAAGTCGCCCAAACCGCCGCCGCCGAAGTCCTGCCAGTCGCGCCAGATGAAGGGATGATACGCCTGCGCATACTCGCGCATCGGTGCGGCACCGATCCACAGGTCCCAGTTCAAATTCGCCGGCACTGGAGCCGAAGGTGGTGGCTGGAACATGCGGGTGCGCTCATTGCCCGTCACGCCGACCCATGAATACACCTCCTTGATCTTGCCTATCGCGCCTTCTTTGATCAAACGCGTGCCCATGCGGTACTCGATAGCCGAATGGATCTGATTGCCCATCTGCGTGGTGAGATTCTTCTTCTCCGCCCACAGACGCATCTGCCGCGCCTCCCACACCGTGTGCGCCAGCGGCTTCTGACAATAGACATGCTTGCCATTCTGCATCGCCGCCACGGCCACCGGCGCATGCATGTGATCAGGAATGCCCACGGTCACCGCGTCCACACCATCGCCCAGCGTGCTGAACATCTCGCGGTAGTCGGAGAAATGCTTCACGCCCGGAAACTCCGCGTCCGCCTTGTCGAAGCGATTGGCATCCACATCGCAGAAGCCCACAAACTTCACCGCGGCATGCGATCCCACATTGTGCAGATCGCTGTAGCCCATCCCGTTCACCCCCACACAGGCCACCTGCAGCTTGCTGTTCAGATTTTGACCACGCACAAACGCGGGCAATGCGACAGCGGCAGACGCGAGAGATGTGTTTTTCAGGAATGAGCGGCGTGAAGTGGGCATGATGACGTGGTTTGGGTTGAGAGCTTCAAACCTACGCCGCTTTGATCACGATTTGTTCAGAGCATTCCACGCAGCCCGGTGAAACGCTTGCGGCTCTCCTGCTTGCTGACAGCGAGCGACAGCGCCCGCTCATCGCCGACGAGCACGCACAGCTTCTTCGCACGCGTGATCGCCGTGTAGATCAAACTGCGCTCCAACAAAACGTAATGCTGCGTGCTGACGGGAATGATGACGCAGGGAAACTCGCTGCCCTGGCTTTTGTGAATGGTCAGCGCATAAGCGAGCTGTAATTCATCGAGTTCACCGGGTTCGTATTCAACGAGTCGATCCGCATCGTAGCGCACATGAACTTTGACCGGATCGGTGTCGATGACGACGATGTGACCGATGTCGCCGTTGAAGACTTCCTTGTCGTAGTTGTTGTGCGTCTGGATGACCTTGTCGCCGACGCGGAAGGTCACGCCGAAGCGTTCGATCTCGAATTTCACTTCGTTCGGCGGATTCAGCGCGAGCTGGAGCGAATGATTGAGCGACGCAGTGCCGAGCAGATTGCGATTCATCGGCGTGAGCACTTGGATGTCGCGGATCGGATCAAAGCCGTATTTGGCAGTCAGGCGTGTGTGCGCGAGCTGGACAATGGTGTGCTTGATCTCCTCCGGCTCACTGGCTTCGAGGAAAAAGAAGTCACTGCCGCGTGTGGGCTTCAAATCAGGCACCTGGCCGCGATTGATGGCATGCGCGCTGGTGATGATGCGGCTGCTGGCGGCCTGGCGGAAGATTTCCGTGAGCTTCACACACGGCACGGCTCCACTGGCGATCAAATCATGCAGCACCATGCCGGGACCGACAGACGGAAGCTGATCCGCATCGCCGACGATCAGCAGATGCGCTCCCTGCGGAAGTGCAGAGAGCAGTTGTGCCATCAGCGGCGCATCGATCATCGACGCCTCGTCGATGACGAACAAATCGCCGACAAGAGGCTTGCCACGATGCCGCCCCCACTGGCCTTCTCCTTGGAATTCGAGCAGCCGGTGCAGCGTTTTGGCCTCCAGTCCGGTGCTTTCGCTCAAACGCTTCGCCGCGCGGCCGGTGGGCGCTGCGAGCACGAGTTTGACCTGCTTGCCTTGCAGAATGAGCAGGATGCTGCGCAGAATGGTGGTTTTCCCCACGCCAGGACCACCGGTGATGATGAGCAATCGCTGCCGCAAAGCCTCACGCACGGCCCGTTGCTGGCTTTCGGCCAGTTCCTTGCCCGTTTTCTTCATCACCCAGGCCAGCGCCGCATCTTCGTCGATGGGCGGATAACCCGCAGGCACGGCAGCGAGTGATTTCACACTCGCGGCGATGCTTTGTTCCGCTGCACGCAGGTAAGGCAGATACAAAAACTCGCCATGTCGCTCCACCAAATCAGTCGTGATCAGCGCTTCGATCTGCGGCGCGATCAATGCCTCGACACCCAGCAACTCTTCCGCTTTTTCGACCGTCTTGGCCTCCGGGAAGCAGCAGTGGCCGTTTCCTGCTGCTGTTTCGAGCACGTGCAAAATGCCCGCCTTGATGCGCTCCGGCGCGTCCTCGGCCACACCGAGCTGATAGGCGATGTCATCGGCCGTTTTGAAACCAATGCCGCGAATGTCCTGCGCGAGACGATATGGGTTCTCCTTCAACACCGCCTGCGCTTCGTCGCCATAGGTCTTGTAGATGCGCAGCGCCCGCGAGGAGCTGATGCCATGCTGATGCAGGAAGAGCATGATGCCGTGAATCGACTTCTGCTTCATCCACGACTCGCGGATCTCAATGCGGCGTTTTTTGCCCACACCCTCGACGTCTTCGAGCTTCCTCGATTCGTTCTCGATGATGTCGAAGACCTTCGGTCCGAATTTCTCCACCATCCGCTTCGCGTACTTCGGTCCGATGCCCTCGATCAAACCGCTGCCGAGGTAGCGCTCGATCCCCGCGAGCGAATCCGGTCGCTTCAAGCTCAACTCATCCGCCTTGAATTGCGGCCCGAAATCGCGATTCGGCTCCCACACGCCGCGTGCCTCGAATTCCTCACCCGCCACGACTCGCGGTGCCTTCCCGATCAAGCTCACGACATCCTGTTTGCCCTGCGGCACCACCTTGAGGATGCAGTAGCCATTGTCCTCATTGTGAAACACCACGCGGTCCACCAGTCCGCGCAGGACTTCGGCTTTGGTGGTGTTTCGTGGTGGGGGCATGTGCGCAGGCTAGCCAAGGATGTGCCTCCTCACAAATCCGATTGCCGTGCCCACGCTTGATCCGCTGCCGATTTGGTCCCTTCTTCAGTTCAAACCAGCCCATGCCTTCTTTGTTGTCCCATTATCAACTGCATCTTCGCGATGGGCTTCCTGTGATCCTGCGCCCGCTGCTTCCAGATGACCGGGAGCGGATCATCGACGCCTTCAAGCGGCTCTCGCCTGAATCCACTTACTTCAGGTTCTGGACGCGCTTTCGCGGTGTCAATCCGACCTTCATCGACAAGCTTTGCGCGGAAGATCAGGGCCAGCATGCAAGCTGGATCATCGTCATCCAAGACAACGACGACGTTCCCGGTGTGGGCGGCGGCTCTTTCTGGCGATCCGGTGAGAATGTGACCATGGCGGAGGTTTCCTTCACGGTGGCAGATGAGTTTCAAGGCCAGGGAGCTGGCACCATTCTGCTGGCCGCCTTGTGGGAGCATGCATTTGCCACCGGCATCCGGCACTTCGTGGCGCATGTGCTGGAGTCGAATCATGTCATGCTCACCTGGTGGAGCAGCCTCGGTGCGGCGGCCGTCCAGCATCCGCATGGCTGGGAAATGACACTCACGCTCGATGAAGCCGAGCTGCCCGACACATCGGCGGCCAACAGCCTGCGGCACTGGCTCGCTTTCCTCCGCGCTGCGCCTTCAGAATGAAGTGATCTGGTTGCAAGACCTCTGCCCTTTTTCACGACTACTGCGCCGCTCAAAATGATCCTCCGCATTCTTTCCCTCTTTGCTTTCGCCAACGCGATATTCGCACAAACGATCCCCACTTACACCTTCCCAATCAAGGCGCTGACGCCGGAGGAAGAGCTGAAAACAATCCAGTTGCCGGATGGCTACTCGTTGGAGCTGGTGTTGAGCGATCCACTCATCAAGGAGCCGATGGCGATCGCCTTTGATGGGGATGGCAAGATGTATGTCGTCGAGATGCGCACCTACATGCAGGACATCGACGGCACGGACGAGCTGACGCCGAAGAGCCGCATCTCGCTGCATGAATCGACGAAGGGCGATGGCGTGTTCGACAAGCACAGCGTCTATCTCGACAACATCCTACTGCCTCGCATGGTGCTGCCGCTGGATGATCGCGTGCTGGTCGGCATCACGAACACGAATGACATCACGCTGCATCGCGATGCGAATGGAGACGGAGTGGCGGATGAAAAATCACCGTGGTATGTCGGCGGGCCGCGTGGTGGGAACATGGAGCATCAGCCCAGCGGCCTTGTCTGGGGCCTGGACAACTGGATTTACACGACCTACAACGGCTACCGCCTCCGCTGGAATGGCAAGGAGGCACCGCTCAAAGAAAACACCGCGCCGAATGGCGGCCAGTGGGGATTGGCGCAGGATGATTACGGCAAGATGTGGTGGAGCAATGCCGGGGG
>CAMCWM010000026.1 GCA_945882215.1 Akkermansia muciniphila
ATGGCAAGGCCGGCGGACGCGTCGTGCGGCTGGAGGACACGGACCACGACGGCCGCTACGACAAGCGCCACGTCATCGTCAGCGATTTGAGCTATCCCACCGGCATCTTGACTTGGCGCGAGGGCGTGATCGTCACCGCCGCGCCGGACATCTTTTTCATTTCGCCCGATGGCACGAAGAAAGTGCTCTACACCGGCTTCAGCACCGGCAACCAACAACTCCGCGTGAACGGCCTGCGCTGGGGCATGGACGGCTGGGTGTATTGCGCGGCGGGGGCGCATCACGGCGGCTACAACAAAGGCACGCAAATCGAGTGCAAGCTCACCGGCGAGAAGATCGACCTCGGCAGCCGCGATTTCCGCTTCAAGCCGGACACCGGCGAGTTTGATCCGCAGACCGGCCCCTCGCAGTTCGGTCGCGCCCGCGATGACTGGGGCCACTGGTTCGGTGTGCAGAACAGTTTCCCGCTCTGGCACTACGTCTTGCGGGATCACTACCTGCGCCGAAATCCGCACGTCATCCCGCCGGACCCGATCCATCAGCTCTTCCCGCGGAATCCGCCCGTGTATCCCGCCAGCAGCATGGAGAAGCGCTTCCACAGCTTCGACCAGGCCGGACGCTTCACCAGCGCCTGCGGCATCGAGGTGTATCGCGATCAGGTGCTCTTCAACGACGGCAAAACGCACGCCTTCACCTGCGAGCCCTTCCACAACGTCGTGCAGCATCACATCCTCGAAGACGACGGCGTCACCTTCAAAGCCGTGCGCGATCCCGCCGAGTCGAAGATGGACTTCCTCGCCAGCGAAGACCGCTGGTGCCGCCCCGTCATGGTCCGCACTGGTCCCGACGGCGCGCTGTGGGTCGCCGATATGTATCGCTACATGATCGAGCACCCGCAGTGGCTGCCGCAGAATGGCAAAGACGAGCTGCTGTTGCATTACCGCGAAGGTGACGACAAGGGGCGGATTTGGCGGGTGGTGAAGGAGCAGGGAGTGGAGGGCGAAGGGCGTAGAGTGACGGAATGGAGCAAGGAATGGAATTCGTGGCTTGGTGCCACCAATGGGTGGCTCAGGGATAAAGCCCACATGCAATTGTCTTGGTTAAATAGCATGCCTGCCATGAACGAGGCCTTGAACTCGTTGGAAGGTCCTCTATCCCCACAAGCCATGGCACAAGCAAGCTGGGCATTGCTTGAAACGAAGATGCTGACTTCGATGGATTGCATGGATCTTTTTGACAATCCATCAGCGCATGTTCGCGAGCAAGCCTTGCAGATGGCGGAGTGGATGAAATGGAATCCCGGCTTGGAAGAGATCGTGTTACTCAAAAAAGTTTTGGCAAAGCTCGTGAACGACAAAGATGCCAAAGTGCGGCTGCAACTGGCCTGCACGCTCGGCGAGCTGAAGTTCGAGTGGGCGGGAGATTTGCTCGCCGAGGTGCTGAATAGCGCGGAGCCGGGTTCGCCGCTGCAAGGCGCGGCGTTGAGTTCGGTGCTGCCGCATCTGGAGCGCGTTTGTGCGCGTGCAGACAGCAAATCGTTCGCGATGCTCCTGCGCTGCGCTTTGGCGACGAAGAACGAGAAAGCCATCGCAGCGCTCGTGACACGATCAGACTCGCAAAAGGGCCTGGAGGAGCTTCTGGCCGTTTTGGATGAGAAAAACCTCTCGTTGGCTGCTTTCGCGAAACAGGTCACGGATGCCAAGGCGCGTGAAGCGGTCGAAAAAATGGCGGCGAGGCTGCAACAGGCTGCGGACTCGGTCCAAACGGCTCCGACGATGGAATCGCTGGCCTTGCTGGCCTCGGATCGCGAGCATCGTGAACGGGTGAAAGCGCTGCTACCGGAGCTTTGGGCGAAAATGGGCAACGCGGAGGTGCTGCGACTCGTTTCGAAACTGCAACCGCAGGGCGGCGAGCAGTTTTTGCTCGAAGGCTGGGACCAGCGCACGCCGGCGCTGCGCGTGCAGATCCTCGAAACGCTGCTCTCGAACGACGCGTGGACGCTGGCGCTGCTGAAACGGCCCGAAGCCAAATCCGCGGACGCGGCGACGCGGGCTCGCTTGATGAAGCATCCGAAGAAAAACATCGCCAGCCTGGCGGAGAAGGTCTTCGCTGACTCCACGAGCGCCACGCGGGCGGCGGTGGTGGAGAAGTTCAAGCCAGCGCTGAAGCTGCCAGGCGACGCGGCACGCGGGAAGACCGTTTTCGCGAGCGTGTGCATCAGTTGCCACAAACTCGACGGCGTGGGCCTCGAACTCGGCCCTGACCTGCGCAGCGTGGCGCAACACGACGCGGAGAAGCTCCTCAACTCCATCCTCGACCCCAGCGCGATCATCGAACCCGGTTTCATGGCCTACCACTGCACCCTGAAGAGCGGCGAGCAGCTCTACGGCGTCATCGCCACCGAAACGAGCGCGAGCCTGACGCTGAAGATGGCCGGAAACCTCACCAAATCCGTCCTGCGCAGCGATGTGGCCTCGTTGAAGAGCGCTGGCACGTCCTTGATGCCCGAAGGCCTCGAAGCCGCGATGACACCGCAGTCGCTGGCGGATTTGATCGCGTATTTGAAGGTGGGGCGGTGATGGACGGAACCTCGTTGGGGGGGCTGGCATGCTTTCGCGTAAACCCAGGGTTCAGCGAAGCCCCGTGGTTAATTGCGCAAGCCCCTTTAGCCGGAGAGCTTCAGGCCATCGAGTATTGGGAACATCACACGCTGCTCGCGAACGCCGGGAACAATGAGGTTTCGGCAGTTTCTGGGAAAGGTGATGAAAACAAGCGCGAGAAGGCAGAGCAGACAGGATTTCACCCGGCGAATACGCGCACGGCGACGATCAATTTCGATTCAACAGGCGCTTCACCTCGTCCTCGGAGTAGGCGCTCTTCTTGGACGAAACAGCGTCGAGGTTTTCGATGATGAGGGGAGCCTTCGGTGTGCCTTTGGAACGGGTGAGGGCGGAGCCGGTTTTGAAAATATTGTCGCCTCCGTTGAAGGCGGAGCCCGCCTCACGTGCCTGCTGGCTGCCAAATTTGGACGCATCTGTTTTGAAGGCGTCTTTCATGCCGGAGGGCTGCTTGTCTCCCAGCGCGTAAGTCATGTCAGCACCTCGCGCCTGCGATTTGCCGAACCGGCTCTGGTTGGCCTTGAACTGCTTCTGACCGGCATAGGCATCGCCGCCGTTGAAGCTTTTGGAGTGATGCACCTGCTTCTGGAAATAAGCTCCGGCAGAACTGCCCTTCGCCATTTTGGGATCGGTAATGTACTTCTCGAACGAACTGCGCTGCTTGTCGTCCGGTTTGGCCATGGCACGCTGGGTGAGGCTCATCTCCGACTTATCCTTTGGTTTCTTTTTCTCCGTGCTGGAGCACTGGCACAGCACAAGGCCTGCGCTGACGCAGATCAGGAGTCGCAGGGGCTGGTTCATGGCTGGGGGGTGGTTTTGGCGGGGGGCTGACGTGTGAGGAAGAGGATTTCCTTCTTCACCGCACCGGGCAGATGGAACTTCGGCAGCTCCGTCTCGATGCCGGCCAGTTTGCCCCAGCTTTGGTAGAGTTCAAAGATCAGTTTCGCGGACTCGTTCGGCATCGCCCAGTTCATGCGCAGGAGGAATGCCTCCGCCGTGTCAAACTCACGCTGGCGGACGAGGAATCGCGCATGCGCGGCAAACAACTCCGGCTGCAAGGCGGCGGTGCCTTCCAGGCGTTGGAGAGCCGCGGCGAACAGCTCGCTGGCGAGACCCGCATGGCCGGTGTCCTCAAAGGCACGTGCCCAATCCACGGTCTGCGCGCCGCCGGGGAAGGGGAGACGGAAGGTTTCGCTGAAAAGCTCCTGCACAGTCGCTTCATCGTTCAGAGCATGTGCCACACGCACTGCGAGCGGCAGCTTGCGCCCCTGCTCGCGCAAGGTCGGAATGCCCGCCACGTTCTCGCACGCATCCCAGGCCCAGGCGGCGCGGCCTGCGGCCAGCATCGCCTCGGCGGCGAGTTCAATGCAGAGCCGGTCTTTTTCCTCAACCTTCTGCCAGGCGTGGATGAAATCAGCCTGCGCGGTGGCGGGCAGTTTTGCGGAGAAGGCGCTCAAGGCCAGCGCCGCGAGAGGACGGTCCGCGCCTGCACGCGCCTCGGTACGCAGGATGGCAGCCCAGCCTGCGGCTTGTTTTCCATCCGCCTGCCCCTTGAGCCACGCATGCATGTCCTTGAGCGTGTCACGATCCCGCGTCGAGGCCCGGAACAACGCGGAAATCTGCGCGCGTCCGCGTTCCGGCGCCCAGTTGGCGTCCACGGCAAGCACCTTGAGCAGTTCCAGCCGCAGGGTGAAGCGCTCATGATCACCTTTGATCGTGCGGTCGGCCTGTGTCAGCAGATTGAGCGCCTCGGCGGTCCGGTTCTGCGTGCGCAGTCCCGTGGCAAGCGCCACCACGCAGGGCAGCGATTTGCGCTCGACGCACAGCGTCATCAGATCACGCACGTCATTCCAGTCACCCGTGGCCGTGGCGATCTGGCAGCGCAGCTTCAGCACCTCCTGCGCCACGGGATCGAGCGGCTCAGCCAGCGGCACCTCACGCAGCACTTTCAAGGCGGCCTGCGGCTGGGCGAGGCGTTGCAGGATCTGCCCGCGATGCAAGCTCGCCTCGATGTCGAGATCGGTGCCGGCCTGGTCATTCGCCACGTAAGCGGCGTGCAGGCGGTCCCACGCGGAGAGCGCGGCCTTGTCGTCCTGCATGCGTTCCAGCAGCAAGCCCAGCTCACGCAGGTAGGAAATCTCGTGCGGCCGGCGGCGTTCGAGCACCTGCGAAAATTTGTCGCGGAAGCCCTGGCGACGCAGTTCGTCCACGTTGAAATCACGCGCGAGGAACAGCGCGTATTTTTCGCGCAGCGTGTCATCGCCTGGTTGTGGTGGCTTGAGCGGCGGCTCGGCCAGCAGCAGCTTGAGCGCGAAGCTCAGCCCCGGCTCGATCTCCATCGCGTTCTCACACACGCGCAGCATCCAGATCGCGTAATCGGGATTCGATGGCGCGCGATCCGGTAGCATGCTGTAAACACTGATCGCCTCGCGTGCCATGCCCGCCGTCTCCAGCCGGCTGCCGAGATTTCCCAAGGTGTCCACCGAGTGCTCCGTGCGCAGATCCACCGCTGCCAGGTGCTCGCGGATCAGCCGTTTGCGCGTGGGATAATCGACTTCGCGCAGCCTGCCGAGCAGCTCGTTGACGCGCCATTCACCGAACTCCGAATCCGAGCGCGGGCCGAGCATCGTCGCGCCGTATTTTTGCGCGAGGGTGGTGTTCGCGCCGCTCACCACGCCGCCGAGACCCTGTTGGATCATCAGTGCCTGGATCTCCCGTGTTTCCTCCCACAGGCTGCGCAGATGCAGCGGCTCCTCATAGCGCGACGATGCCTGCGGGAGCAGGCTGCCCTTTGACTCCAACATGTCGCGCTGTGCCACGAACGGACCTGAAAGGAAGCGTCCCAGCGTCTCGGCTCCTTTGAGTTCCGCGCCCGCCAGGCCCGCCACAGCTGCTTTGCGAATCGAAGTCATCGCCGAAGGCCGCGTGCGTTGCAGTCTGCGCCAGGCATCACGCAGCGCCTCCTCGCGTTCCTGTTCCGAACCTGCCATGCGGCTCAACGACGTGAGGCTGAGCAAAAAGGGATCGTAGGTCGTGCGATAGTTTTCCGCCGCCACCGGACCGCGCACCGCCGCGTTCAGATAGCGCCGCGCCAGATCCCAGCGCTCCGCGCTTTCTGCGATGCGCGCGAGGAACAGCGAGTAATCCATCTCCATCTCTGGCGAGTTGTGCGGCAGGCTCTCGCCCAAGGCCAGCGCCTCGTCGTAGCGCTGCTTGTCCTGCAGCTTGCGGGTCAGCTCCACGATCACCGCGTTGCGCAGCACACGTGACTCACCCAGCACGCGCAGATCCTCCGCGCGATAACGGAAGTCCGCCACATCCGCCAGCATCGAAACACACGCCTGCAGTGTCTCCGCGCGCGATTTCAACACTTCGGGCGACCATCCCTTCTCACCCGCCCATTGCACCGCCTCTGCCATCCCACGGCTGCGCAGTGACAGCCAGACTATGGAAAACTGCGCCTCCAGCGTGCTCGTGTCGGGCAGCACCTGCTTCAGCACGGCGCGAAACTCCGCGCCCGCGCCTGCATAATACAGCGCCCACAGTTTTTCCACGACGTTGGCCTTCGCATCCTCGTTCCACTGCTTGATCCACGTGCTCAAACCGTCGCCGTCATGCGCGCTTCGCAGCTTTGCCAGCTCCTCGATCGCACGCAGCCGCACCAGCGCCGCATCCTCCGGCAGCTCGGCAAACTCCGCGCGCGGCTGGCCCAGGAATGCGCGCAGCGTGTCCAGTTCCTTGCGATCCAGGCCCGGCGCGAAATCCAGCAGTGACACCAGATCACCCGTGGTCACGCCACTGCCCGTGCGCCGTGTGTCCGTCAGCGGCAATGGCGCGCGCGCGCCACTCATCGGATAACTGCGTGATTTCACCGGCGCGGCCAGCACCGCCTGCAATTGTCTTTCTGCCTCCGCCTCATCCGCAAAACGCAGGCACTTCAGCGCCAGCCGCAGCAGCGCACGTCCATCCCACGCCCGCACCCGCGCCATCTGCTCATACACACGACGCTCCGCCTCGTCCTGGCCGGTGGTTTGATAATACTTCGCCAGTTCCTCCAGCGCCGAGGCATCTTGTGCGAAACGGCTCTCCAGCCGACGGCGCACACGATCCGCCTCCGCAATTTGAAACGTTTGCTCCAGCAGTTCCACCAACCGTCGAGTTTCCGCTGCGACCTCTTTCGGCGGGGCCGCTGCCGCGATCTGTTTTTGAAAATAAACCGCCGATTTCACATCTGCCACCTTCAGCGCCGCGTCACGCAATTGATCCAGAGAAAACGGCGTATCTGGAGCTGTGTAATACGCCTGCTTCATGCTTGCGAAGGCCTTCACATGATCCCCGCCGCGCTCAAACACTTGCGCCAGCGCCTCATGATAAAAGCCGTCAAACGGATGCCGCTGCACGCGCTCCAGCAGCGCGCGCTCCAGCAGCTTCAGGCGGTCACGCGCCACGCTTGGAGCCAGTTCACCACCACTCGCGTCGGAAAACGTCAGCCGGTCGATGCAGCGCCGCAGCACCTCGCGCCGACGCTTCACATCCGTCTCACGTTCCAAAATCTGCGCCTGCACCTCCACATGCTCCTGGATGCGATGCTGCCGGAGCAGGATGTCTGCGTAACTTTCCAGCAGCGGCATGGCCGCCGGGCCTTCCGCACGTTTCACCGCCTGCTTCCACAGCAACAGCGCATCCTCGGTGCGGCGTTGCAGGAAATAAATCTGCGTCAGCGCCGAGAGAAGCTGCCCTGACTCCGGAAACTCGCGATGCACAAGCTCCAGCAGCTTCGCCGCCTCGACACCTGGGCGGGGTAGCGGCGTGTCGCTCTTCCACCCCGGGCTGCTCGTTTCCGAGTCCGCACGGCGTTCCGATTCCATCAGCAGTTCCGCCAGCCGCAGCGTGTAACGAATGCAACCCGCGGCATCCAAGTCCGACAAACGACGCAACTGCCGCTCCATCAAGGCCGCGTTCTCATCCGCCTGCGCCAGATCCAGCTTCAACTGCTCCACCACCAGCGACACCGGCCGCTCCTTCTTCGTCACCGGATCAAACTCCAGCCGGTGCAGCAAGTCATACGCGTCCTCGAACTGACCGATCCGCAGCGCCCACCAAAAACCGCGAAACTCGGCGGCTTGGGCTGTTCCCGATTTGAAATCACCGCTCTTCGCCGCCGCGATCAGCTTCTGCGCAAACTCCGTCACACGCTCCGGCAGCTTCTCGCGCTTCGGGCCTTCGCCTTCATCACTGGCAAAACCCGTGCCGGTGAACGCATCCGGCAGCTTGAACTCCGCTGCAAGTCCTGGAAGCTTCGGTGCTGCTTTTGTGTCGCCCATCAGAATGGAAAGCAGCCGCTCATCCACATCCACACGCTCTTCGTCCGTCGTGCTCGCATGCCAGGCTTTTTCCACCCATTCGGCCGCTTCTTCATTCTCACCTTGTTCAGCGAGCAGTTCCGCCAGCCGCAGCCAGGCCTCACGGCCAGCGCTTGGCTTGGAAACCGCATCACGCGCCAAGATGATCGCGCTGTCGAGGTTGTTGCTCGCGGCGAGGAAGGATGACGCGTCGCTGAGCCGTTTTTGCCGCTCATCCTCTGTCGCCGCGCCATTCGCGAAATCACGCAGCAGCTTGTCTTCCGCCGCCACATCGCGCCGCGCGCGGAAGAAGGCCGCCAGATCGAAGACCGCCTCCGCCTTCTGTGGATCACGCGTCACGCGGACGCGCAGGATTTTCTCGATCACCGCGTCCAGCGATCGCGTTTGCGCAAAGACGAGCACCTGCTTCTCCACATCCAGATTGTCCTGCGTTTCGAGCAGCTTGATCAGCCGCTTCGCCGCGCTGCCCGCATCACCACCGCGCAAATCCGCCTCGCAGCGCAGCAGCACGATTGCCGTCAGGTCGCTGCCATCGTTCTTGAGCCGTTCATCCAGCAGTTTCGCCGCTTCCACGGCTCCTTCGTGCTCCAGCAGCGCCCGCACCAGCTCCCAGCGGTAATTCTCCACCTGCGGGACCGTCTTCACCAGCTCGCGCAACCAGCGCAGATGCTCGTCCAGATCGACCGTGAACTCAAAAAAGCGTGCCGCGTCGAACAACGCCTGCTCCGAGGGCGGTGTGGCTTTCGCCGTCGTCACCAGCGCCTTCTGCAAATCCTCCAGCGCTCCAAACCGCTCATGCAAGCGCACGCGACGACGGAAAAAGTCGAGATACCGGCCATCACGGAAATGCAGCAGCGCCAGACCGTCCTTGAGCGCCTTGTCCGCCTTCGGGAACTGATCCGCATGCTCGTAGATGCGCGCTAGATCGTACAATGCGTCCAGTTTGCGCTGCGGGTCTTTTTGATCGGCCAGCGTGGAGAAGAAACTCGCCGCACGCTCTGGAAACCCGGCCTGCAACAGCAACTGCGCCACCTGCCGTGCCAGCTCGATGTCCTGCGGTTTCAATTGAGCCGCCCGCTCATACGCATCCGCCGCCTCGGCGTTCTTGCCGCCCGCCAGCGCCATGCCACCGAGCTCGATCCACAACAGCGGCCCCTGCGGATCATCGGGAGGCACCAGTTCCGCCGCCTTCTTGATCAGCGTGAACGCCGTCGCGGGATCAGACAGCTCACGCGCCACCGCCGCGCGTGATTGCAGCAAGGTCAGGTTCTTCCCATCCGCCTTGAGCAGTTCGTCATAGAGCTTCGCCGCCTGCTTCAAATCGCCGCTGCGCCGGATCAGATGCGCCTCCACCAGCTTTACCGCCGGAAAGTTCGACGATTTCGCCTGCTTCGAGACGTTTTCGACGAGCAGCTTCGTCGCGTCATGTTTCTCGTACAGCGTCCACAGCAAATCCAGCACGCGACCGTATTCCGGCTGTTGTACGAGAAGCGAGAGATACTCGTTCGCCAGCCGCGTCTCGCGCTCCGACCACGCCTTGTCCGCCGTCTGTGCCTGACAGTTCAGTGCCAATGCCAGCGCCAGCGTCCCCACAAGACGCCTGAAACCCGTCAACTGTCCTGCGATGCCCGGCATAAACTTCACCCCTCGATCATAAACGCCTTTGTTACCTGCGCCAAGAGGCAAGAACCTGTTGAAACGATCACTTCAGGTGCTTGGCGAACTCCGGTTCCACCTTGCGCAATTCCTCGGCGATGATCTCCGCGATGACCGCCGCGCCATGCTCGTTCAGGTGGGCGCCGTCGGTCCCGACTGTATTGAATCCACCTGTTTTAGAAGGCGGATTGAAGGCGGTTGACCGGAAGGGGCCGAGCTCGTTGTGCAGCGCGACGCTGCGGGTGAAGAGATCGACGAGCGGAACTTCCCGCTCGGCGGCGACTTTCGTGGCGGCGTCGGCCCAAGGCTTCAATTCGCCGCGAATTTTATCCTTGCTGAAGGTCCGGCGGGTCAGTGAGGTGACGAGGATGGGTTTAGCGCCGATGGCGCGTGCTTCCGCAATGTAGCGGATCAAATTCTGGCGGTAAGTCGTCGCGGGATCGGTTGCGTGGTCCGGCCCTTTGCCGGGCATGTCGTTGTGGCCGAACTGGATGAGGACATAGGCGGGTTTGGCGTCGATGACTTTCTTCCAATTGCCGGAGTCAAGGAAACTTTTGCTGCTCTGGCCGCCGTCGGCGAAATTGATGCATTCAGCATAGGGACCCAGCAGTTTCGCGAAAGCCGCGCCCCAGCCGGCTCTGTCCGTGACAGTGCCATCACCGACGAGGGCGACGCGGGTTTTGGTTTCGGTGGCGTGGCCGATCGTGAAACTGAAAAGGACGGCGAGAAGGCAATGGCGAAGCATGGGCGAGTTAACGCCCGATCTTCTGCCATCTCGCACGGCGGATGCTGGGAGGTGAAGGGCGCAACCTCATCGGCCGCGAAAATCCCACCGTGAATCATCCAGCCACCCGCTCGGGCGGCACAATCGAACCCGGAGTGGGCAACGAACAAGGCGAAGCTGACAAAGAAGTGATCACTTCAGCAGCTTTGCGAACTCCGGTTCCACCTTGCGCAATTCCTCGGCGATGATCTTCGCGATGACTTCGGCACCGTGGGCGTTGAGGTGGGTGTGGTCGGCCTTGCCATCTTTACCGGGTGGATTGAAGGCGTCAGAGCCGGTGAGACCGAGTTGATTGTGCAGATCGACACTGCGGACGAACAGATCGACGAGCGGAACCTGCTGCTCGCCGCCGACTTTGCGTGCAGCGTCGGCCCAAGGCTTGAGTTCGCCGCGAATCTTGCCGTTGTCGAAGGTGCGGCGGGCGAGCGAGGTGACGAGAATGGGTCTGGCACCGATGGCGCGGGCTTCTTCGATGAAGCGGATCAAATTTTGGCGATAGGTCGTCTCGGGGTCAGTCTCGCGCTTGGGGCCTTTACCCGGCATGTCGTTGTGACCGAACTGGATGAGGACGAAGGCCGGCTTCGAGTCGATGACCTTCTTCCAGTTGCCGGTGTCACGGAAACTTTTGCTGCTTTGGCCGCCGCCGGCGAAATTGATGCATTCGGCATCGGGGCCGATCAGTTTGGCGAATGCAGCGCCCCAGCCAGCTTTGTCGGTGACGGTGGAATCGCCAGCGAGCGCGACGCGGGTTTTGGTTTCGGCGGCGTGGGCGATCGTGAGGCTGCAAAAGAAGGCGAGAAGGCAATGGCGGAACATGAGCGAGTTAACGACCGATCTTCTGCCATCTCGCACGGCGGATGCTACGGCCCATGTTGAGCCAGTCCTGCTCGAAATCGGTGGTGGTGTAGAAGAAAGCGTCATCGGGCCAGTCGAGGCGGGCGAACTGATGCGTGCGTGACTCGAAACTGGCGAGCGCGTCCTCGAAATAGGGCTGGTCGTCGGTCTTGAGCAGGAATTCGCCGTCGGAGCTGAGGATGCGATGCAATCCATCCAGGAACTCGCTTTGATTCACGAGGCGGCGGTTGGCATGACCCTTCTTCGGCCACGGATCGGGGCAGAGCAGATGCAAGCGGCTCACGCTCGCAGTCGGCAGCAGCCAGCCGACGGTGTAGGCGCTTTCGAGGCGCATGATGCGGGCGTTCGGAAGCTGCATGCGCTCGATCTTGCGCATGGTTTTGTCCACACGGCCGAGCATGCGCTCCACACCGAGAAAATCGCGCTCGGGATGCTGCGCGGCCATGCCGGCGATGAAGGTGCCGTCACCGCAGCCGAGGTCGATCTCGAGCGGGCGGGTGGGGTCGGGGAAGACTTCGGTGAGTTCCTGGAAGTAGTCGGGCGGGGTGAACAGGGCGGGCATGAGGGAAATGACGAATGTCGAATTCAGAATGACGAATGAATGATGAAGCCCGAAGTGACAAGGCATTCGGTCATTCGGTTTTCATCATTCCACGATCATCTCGCCTTTCATGACGAGCCAGTGGCCGGGGAAGGTGCAGATGTAGGGGTATTTGCCTCTGGCGGTGGGGGCGGTGAAGCGGAGGGTCTCGCTGTCGCCTTGGTTGAGCATCTTGGTCTTGTGCAGGATCTTCGGGGAGTCGGGGATGAAGCCTTTGGCGAGGCCGTCGGGCGTTTTGGCCATTTCGTTGCCGGCCATGCCGACTTCGTCCGCCGCGCCGGGCTGGACGATGAGGAGATTGTGCGGGGTGACGTCGGGGTTTTCGAAGACGAGCTTAACGGGGGCTCTGGGAGCTACTTTGAACTCGCGCAGGTCGTAGAGCAGGCGCTCGGGGATGGTCTTGATGGTGAGGGTTTGCAGGCCGGGCTGCGCATCGAAAGGGTTCGGCGGCTCGGGCTTCTTCTTTTTCGCCATCAGGGCAGGTTTGGTGGGCTCGCTGTCTTTGAGGAACTTTTCGAGTTCGGGATGCTTCTGCATGAAGGCGGGGTTGCCCTTCCAAAGCGGCTGCAGCGTGTGGCTGTCGAGCGACGTGCGCAGCGCGTAGGTGAGGTAGCTGTCCATCGGGTGCTTCAGCAAATCGAGCGCGGCCTCCAGTGCCTCCGGCGTGCCGATGTAACTCGCCGCGATGGCTGCTTCGAGGCGGACGAGGCCGCTGGGGTCGTTGGCTCGGTCGCGGAGCATTGTCTGCACATACATAAAGGCTCCATGGATGGAATCTTCGCCCTCTCGAGCAAAGCCTTCTCGATGCTCTGCTGCTAAGACTCGCAAAAGTCGCAGTGCTGCAACTCTGGCTTCAGGTTGGCTGGCTCGTTCAGCGACTATGGCAGCAAGAATAACGCCGTGTTCAGGATCAGACACAATTTCAGCAAGCGTGCGCTCTTTTGCCGCCGGTTTCTTTTTTTGGGGGTGGGAAAGTAGCGGGAGTTGGCTGCTCATTAGTTCCCAAATTTCGTGAACGTGTCCCTCATCATAGTCGGAGACACTCTTGAACTCTTCAAACAGGTCACCAAGCCTCATCCCAGTTGCCACAGCCACTTCCGACTCATCCCTCACCCTCAACTCCACCTTCGCCCGATAGCGTGTGCGGTAGTTTTCGCTCTTCAGCAGCTCCAGCAGCTCGGGGATGCTCGCTCCGGCGATCTTTGGTGCGGCTTCGAGTTTTTGATCCTTTGCGGTGATGCGCCAGATGCGGCCGGATTTTTTGTCGCGGCGGGTGTCGCGGAGGGAGTATTGGGCGTGGCCTTTGACGGGGTTGTACCAGTCGGCGATGTACATCGCGCCGTCGGGGCCTTGCTGGATGTCCACGGGGATGAAGCTCAGGTTCGTGCTCTGGAAGACGATGCCGACTTTCTTTTCCTCGAAGTGCGTGTCGTGCTCCACCCACTCGTGCAGCTCGACTTCGTTGGTGGGCTTGTAGCGCACGCGCATGAAGTGTTTTTTGTCGCGCAGGTCTTTGGGCCAGTGGCTGCTGGTGAGGAATTCCTGGCCGCAGGTGCCGCTGTAGGCGGGGAAGTAGTTCCCGGCGGGGACGTGGATGTCGGGGTAGGGCGCATTCAGCGCGTGCACGGCGCTGGCGAAGACAGGATGGCTGCCGACGTGGAAGCCCCAGTCGTCGAAGGTGATGCCCCAGGGGTTGGTGCTCATGTAGCTGCCAAACGCGAGCAGCTTGCCGGTGGCGGGGGTGTAGCGGAAAAAACTGCTCTCGCGGGCGCGGACGGGGCCGTAGGGCGTCTCGACCTGGCTGTGATGGAAGATGCTCTCGCGGAAGATGAGATCGCCTTCGGGACTCCAGACGAAGTCGTGCAAGGCGTGGTGGCTGTCCTCGGTGCCGAAGCCGGTGAGCAGTTTTTCGCGATGGTCGGCCTTGCCGTCGCCATCGGTGTCTTTGAGGAAGGTGAGGTGCGGCTGGTCGGAGACGAAGACGCCGCCATTGCCGAACTCGAAGCTGAGCGGGATGGCGAGCTTGTTGGCCCAAACGCTGCATTTGTCCGCGCGGTGATCGCCGTTGGTGTCTTCGAGGATGAGGATGCGATCCTGCGGGGCCTCGCCGGGCATGATTTGCGGGTAGGTGGTGCTCGTGCTGACCCACAGGCGGCCTTTGCCATCAAAACGGATGGCGATGGGCTTCACGAAGAGCTCCGGGAAGTCTTCTTCGGAGGCGAAGAGGCTGACTTCGAAGCGCGGGTCGATTTTGAAGGCCTTCAGTTCGTCGGCGGGAGAGACCCATTCGTTGATGGGGCGGTCTCCGGTGATGACGGGGAGGGGGTCGGTGCGGGAGTCGTCTGGGGGGACCGGATTGACCTGATTGACTGGATTGACGGATGCCCAGATGGCCTCGTCGCGGGCCTCGGTCATTTGGAGGAGCTTCTTCAATTCGCCGGGGAAGTTGACGACGCCGTAGGGCTCCATGCGGCCGCCTTTGATGTAGTAGTAGTTCAGCGGGCGGAAGTGCTGGAAGAACTTGTCCTCCTTTTCGACGACGGCGGCGCGGACGGCTTCGTTGAGCTTCGGCGGGGTTTCTTGCGTGAGCTGGTTGTAGAGGCGCTCGGCGAAGGCGGCGTAGCCGGCGGTGTTGAGATGCACGCCGTTGGTCGTCTTCGGAGCCAAATCGCTGAAAACATCCGCGAAGGCCACTTTCTCGGCCGCGGCGACCTTTTTCATCGCGTCGGTGTAGAGCTTGATTTGCGCGTTGAGATGCTCATGCGGCTTCTCAGCGGCCGTGGGGCTCACGAGGACGATTTTCGGCTCGGAGGTGCCGTTGTAGCGATGGGCCTTCAACTCGATGAGGAAGGCCTTGAGGAGCGTCTCGAACTCGGCGAGGCCCTTTTCGCCTTTGAAGCTCTCGTTGAAGCCGAAGGCGGCGAGGATGACGTCCGCCTTGTGCTCGGTGAGGTGCTGGTTGAGGTCGCCAAAGCCATCGGGCCGTGGGCGGAGGGACACTTCATCGGCGGACCAGCTCAGGTTGCGGAAGACGAGCTTCTCCTTGGCAAAACGCTGGTGCATGAGCGCCTCGAACTGGCCGTCGTCGCGCATGCGATCGAAGAGCGAGTTCCCGATGAGGGCGATGCGCGTGCCCGGTTTCAGCTCCAGCGGGAGCTGGGCGAGGGCAGGGACGGCAAGCAGGAGGGTGAGAAGGAGAAGTTTCATGAAACGGAGCGTCTCACACGGGCGGGGAGAGTTTCATGTTTCAAGTTTCGAGTGGAGTCGTCTTGAAACTTGGTGCGTGAAACTTGGAACTCACAGATGGCTTTTCTTGAGCGTCCATGAAGGCTGTCTATAGTCCGGTGGTTGTTTTCTATCCCACCATGCCGATCTACGAGTTCTACTGCCCCGACAACAACAAGCTGTATTCATTCCTCGCCCGTTCGCTGGCTTATCGCGAGAAGGTGCCGACCTGTCCGGATGGCGAAGGTTTGAAAATGGAGAAGCGTGTTTCGCGCTTCGCCGTCATCGGCAAGGCGAAGGAGGAAACGGCAGATGATCCCTTCGCGGGCATCGACGAGTCCAAAATGGAGAGCTTCATGGCGGACATGGAGCGCGAGATGGGCGGCATGGACGAGGAAAACCCTGATCCTCGTCAACTCGGCCACTTCATGCGCAAGATGACGGACATGATGGGCGACAAAACGCCGCCGGAACTGCGTGAAATGGTACGCCGCCTCGAATCAGGTGAAGACCCCGAGAAGCTGGAGGAGCAGTTCGGCGGGATGGATGAAGGCGAAGGAGCCGATGCGTTGTTCTCGCAGATGCTCAAGCGCGTGAAGTCCGCCCGCAAAGAGCCGGTGCGTGACCCGAAGCTCTATGAGATGCGGGATTTCGTGAAGGAGTGAGCCGCAGGCAAAGACTGCGGCTACTTGATCTCGAACATCACATTCACGGGCGTGTCACTGCGGCTGAAGTCTCCGCGTTCCCAGCGCAGACGCGTGTTTTCCCACTGCCAGGCGTCGTTTTGTTCGGGCGTGGCCATGTCTTTCCCGTCTGTCGGAATGCGTCCGGCGGGCAGTTCGAGATCGAGAAGGAGTGGGGAAATCATGACAGCAACAGCTCAAGTTTGGCCCAGATTTCGGCGTTGCCAAATTTTCCGCATAACGTCCGCAGTCCGTCGTGATCCAGCGCCGCCGGATTCAGCCGCATGAGTGAGATAATGTCCGTGCTGTCCTTGGCGAGCCGTTCGGGATTGTTTTTGATGGCATGTAGCTTGAGCGCCGCAATTCCCGCCACAGAAGGCACCCGAAGCACAGCAGAACCGATCTGCATCGTCACGCAGTCTTGGTTGAGCGATTCGAAGGTGGATGCGCCCACGAACATCAAATCCACATCCTCCGCTTCCATGGAGGAGTGCTTCCAGCGCGAGAAAATCTCCGTCTCTGCTTCTTTGCGATAGCCAATGGATGTGAGAAGACGCTCCATCACAGGAATGTCGTGAGTGGCGATCAGAAAATCCACGTCCTTGGTGTTGCGCACATATCCGTGGGCCTCCAACGACCTACCGCCGATCAGCATGAAATTCAATTCACCCCGACGTTGGGCACGGAACAAGTATTCGGCTAGCGACTGCATGGGGAATCCTAAATGGAGGGCATGTCGCGCTCAAGCCGCTTGTCCGGCAATGCCATTCACCGCCCGCTCACCGACACTGCGCCCATCGCGGGCACCATGATCTCATCGCCGGGTTTGAGTGTTGTACTGGCGTTGAGGCGGTTGATTTCACGGATGCGGTCCGGGGTGGTACTGAACTGCCCGGCGATGGTCTCGATGGTATCCGAACGATCGACACGGTAGGCGAGGATGCCGCGATGGCTGTCCGCCGTGCTGGCGGCGGGTTTGGCAGGGGCTGGAGCGGGCGTGGGTGCTGGAGCCAGCCCAGCGGCAGGCGGTGGCGCTGGCTCAGAGATGCCAAAGCCGGGCAGAGGAACCGTGTCGCTGGACTCACGCGCAGGCGGCGTGGAGCGGGAGCTGGAGGCCACGCTGCTGCTACGACCAGGGATTTTCAGCCGCTGGCCGACGAAGATCTTATTAACGTCCTTGATGCCGTTCGCGCTGGCGAGCGTGGCGGTGGCCATCTTGTGCTTGATGGCGATGGCCTTGAGGCTGTCGTTTTTCTTCACAGTGTAAGAGGTGGAGGTGCTGGCACTGGTTGATGAACTGCCAGGGGGCGAAGGCCGGTAACTCACCTGCGTGGTCGGCGAACTGAGGCGATGCGGCGAAGGAATGAGTAGCGTCTGACCGACACGGACCTCGTCCTCCGTCATGCGGTTGAGCTGCTGAATCTCGCCCACGCTGACGCGATGTGTGGAGGCGATGCGGAAGAGCGTGTCGCCGGGCCGGGCCACATACGTCGTGTGGGCGGCGAGATCGGTGCCGCCGTCGTAGCGGGTGCCAGAGCTTTTGCCTCCACGTTTGATGCTGCTCACATCGCGCTCCAACTCACCGAGCCGGAGGTTTTGCACCTTGTCGTTGTCGCGCAGCTTTGCCACTTGGCTGCTCAGGTCGCCGGTGGGGCCATAGACTTTCGGCGGCGGCGGTGGGCCTGCGGTGGATTTTTTTGAAGAGGAGGACAACTTGGTGCTCGGCTTCGTGGTCGTGGACTTGGATGCCGTAGCTTTGGGAGCGGTGCCATACCCTGGAGGCGGTGGATAGGTGTAGCCGGGGGGCGGTGGATAAGTGCCAGGGTAGCTGGGATAGGTCGCCGGAGCCTGCACCGCCGCGGCCGACTGGCGCGTGCTCTTCGTGGAGATCTGTTTCGGCGCACCAGCCGCCGGGTAGCCAGGAGGTGGCGGTGCCGTGTAGGTGTAGGAAACCTGGGCCGAGAGCGGCAGAACCATCCCCCCAATAGCGACGAGGGTGCTCAGCACACGGGAGGCGGCGGGAGGCGTCTTCATATGGCTATTGTAGAAAATTAGATTGTTAATTCAAACAAATATTTTATATAACCGAATATAATTTTGAAATTTCGCCATTTCATCGCCCTGACCGCCCAAACTCTCGTCGCTTTCGCGGCTTTGGGTGGCAGTGCCGCCTCCCTCGTCTGGCTGGAGCGCCAAAACACCGCCCTCACGGCTCCCACCCTGCCTCGCTGGGATGAAACCGCGCCTCTCATCATTGTGGATGCCGGGCACGGTGGTCACGACGGTGGGGCCGTGGCCAACGACATCATTGAAAAAAATCTCGCTCTCGATCTCGCCCGCCGGGTGAAGCGCGAACTCGAAGCCGCAGGCCTGCGCGTACGCACCACTCGCGACACCGACGTCTTTCTGCCGCTCGAAGACCGCGCCGCCCTCGCTGCGAAGCACCAGGCTGCCGCCTTTGTCAGCGTCCACCTCAACACCGATGGCGCGGGCAGCGATGCCGAGGGCGTCGAGACCTACTTTGCCGACTTGGCACCGCTTTCTTCTCGCCAGTTTGCGTCCAAACCCGCGAACAGTGCCGATTTTGCCGCCGCCGTGCAGCGCATGGTCTGCGCGACGACAAAAGCGCAAAATCGCGGCACCAAGGCCCGCAGCTACGCCGTCGTCGCCCAGGCTCCATGCCCCGCCGTGCTGGTGGAATGCGGGTTCATCACCAGCGAAAGTGAAGCTGCGAAGCTGAAACGCGAGTCCTACCGCGATCAGGTCGCTCAAGGAATCGCCAAGGGCGTGACGCTGTTTTTGCAGGCGCAGCCAGCGCGGCCCGGTCTCATCGCCACGGCGGTGAAGTGAAATTGCGCGGGACAAACCGCCGCTCCCCGGCGTAAATCCACGCGTCTTGCCTGCCTCTCCCGACAGCACTGTTTCGCCGATACGCCGTGCGCTTTACGCGCTCGTGTTGCTCGCACTTGCCTCGGCGGTGTTTTACGCGCTGTTCTCCAGCGTGGCCTACAAGTGGAACTGGGATGGCGTGTGGCTTTACCGTCAGCAGTTCGGCTACGGCTGGCTCACCACCATGGGTCTCTCGCTCATCGCCATGATCGTCAGCGTCGCGCTCGGCTTTCTGCTCATGCTCGGCCGCCGCTCGCCCTGGGACCCGGTGCGTATGTTCTGCGGCGGTGTGGTGGAGTTGGTGCGCGGCTCACCGCTGCTCGTGCAGTTGCTCATCGGTCACTACATCATCGCCAACGCCCTGCGCATCGACCAGCCGATCTTCACCGGCATCATCCTGCTCGGTTGCTTCGAAGGCGCGTATTTGGCCGAGATTTTCCGTGGCGCGGTCGAAAGCATCAGCGCCTCGCAGCTTGAGGCCGCGCGCGCCGTCGGTTTCAACAAGGTACAAACCTACCGCTTCGTCATCATCCCGCAGGCCTTGCGCCGTGCCCTGCCCGGGACCACCGGCCAGCTCGTTTCCTTGATCAAAGACTCCTCGCTGCTCTCCGTCATCGGCATCGAGGAACTCGTGCAGAAAGTGAAAATCATGAACGCGGCCACCTACAAGCCGCTGGAGGGTTTCCTACCGCTCGCGCTGGCCTATTTGATCGTCACGCTGCCTTTGTCTTATCTGGCGCGTCGTCTTGAAAGGAGGTTTGCGTATGAAACTTGAAACGCAGGCTGTGACGAAGCGCTACGGCGCACATGCCGCGCTCGACGGAGCCTCGTTCTCCACGGGTGATGAAGCACGCGTCATCGCGCTGCTTGGTCCCTCCGGCGGCGGCAAGTCCACACTGCTCCGAGTGCTTGGCAGTCTTCTCGTGCCGGATGAAGGGAGCGTCAAAATCGACGCACGCACACTGCCGCATGATGAGAATGGTGCCTTGATCGAGCGGCGGGCTAACGGCTTCGTCTTCCAGGGCTACAATCTCTTCCCGCACCTCACCGCGCTGCAAAACATCACGCTGCCGCTGCGCGAGGTGCATGGCATGTCCGAAACGCAGGCCACGCAGCGCGCGCTGGAACTGCTGCATCGCCTCGGACTCGAAGGTCACGAGCACAAACGTCCCAGCCAGCTCTCCGGCGGCCAGCAGCAGCGTTCTGCCATCGCCCGCGCCCTCGCGCCGAAGCCTAGACTGCTGCTCCTCGACGAACCCACCTCAGCGCTCGACCCCGTCATGACCGGCGAGGTGCTCGATGTCATCCGCGAACTCGCCGAGGCCGGGCAGAGCATCATCCTCGCCACGCACGAGATCAGCTTTGCCCGCAAAGTCGCCGACTGGGTCGTCTTCCTTGCTGCTGGAAAAGTGCAGGAGTCCTCGTCTGCTTCAGACTTCTTCACGAAGCCGCAAACCGAGCTCGCGCAGCAGTATCTTGAGGGCTTGTCGAAGTATCGGTGAGGCGAAGCAAAGTAGCCGTCATCGCTCCGCGTGACGAGCTGAGCACTTCGCAATCTCGATAGGTTTCCGAACTTCGTTCACGCCTCGCTCCGGCGGCAGCCCCAAGCTCATCACGCGGAGCGATGATGGCTGCTTTCCCACAGCGCATGCTCGCTGAGCCTCAAGCGTGCCTTCACCGGATTCTGCGCAATATAATCCAGCAGCCGTCGATGCTGCCCCTCATGCCGCACGAGATGATCAAACGCATCCTGCTGCCAGAAGCGGCCATGCGTTCCAAGTCTACGATTGATCTGCGAGCCTGTGTAGTGCTTCCAGGATTCGCATTGTTCCAGCATCGCCGCCTTGTCGGGAAAGCACGCGAGCAAATGCACATGATTGGGCATGATCACAAAGCTGATCATCTCATAACGATCACCATCGAAGTGCCGCAGGCTGTCATGCACGATCCTGGCGATCTCAGGCCGTTGCAGCACGCATTCCCCATGCCCGGCGTCCAGTTCCTCGTGCCAGCGGGTGGTGAAGCGGTCGTGATACTCCACCATCTCGTCCACCGGCAGCTCTTGCACGCGTGACTTTCAGCCTTTGACCGTCGGATCAATGCCATGGGCCACCAGCCAGCGATTGCGTTCCGCCCGCCACGCGGCGAGCACATCCTGCGGCATTGAATCCAAGGTGCGCCAGGTGATCAACACCACCGATCCGTCCTGCGCCCAGTGCGGCAGCTTGCGCTGGGTGATCAGCAGGTCGTCATGCGGATTGAAGAAACGCATGAGCAGGACGCTACGCATCAGGCGCGAGCGAAGCGAGCAGAAAGTAGCCGTCTTCGCTCCGCGTGACGAGCTGGGCGCTTACGCCTGCATTACCCACATCCGAATTTCGAGGCTGGTGTGTGTCGGCCGCAGCGCTCAGCTCATCTTGCGGAGCAAGATGGCTACTTTGCTGTCGCGTCAAAGCACACGCTTCGGTATGATGCTGCCATCAGATCGAGGCTGAAGTGTGTCTTCACACGCTCCAGCGCAGCCCGGCGCATGCGTGAGCGCAGTTCGTCATCCTCAACCAACCGCATCAAAGCTGCCGCCAGCGCTTCAACATCACGCGGCAGCGTCAGAATGCCGGTCATGCCGTCTTCGATTTGCTGCATGGCGCCACCGACAGCCGTTGCGACCACAGGCAAGGTCGATGCCATTGCTTCGAGCGAGGCATTCGGGCAACCCGCAGGCTCCGAGATCATCGCGAAGACACAAACGCTGTCATGAAAGGCGGCGAGATCGCTGACTTCGCCACACCACTCGACGGGCATGTCTGCGGTGCTTTGCATCAGCGACTTCGCGTAGTCCTCCTGCCCCGCGTCCGCCGCTCCGGCGATGCGCAGACGCGTTTGCGGCCATTTCGCGTTTACGAGACGAAAAGCGGCGATCAAATCCTCCAGGCGCTTGTGTGGATGAATGCGCGTTGCCGTGCCCATGACCCATTTCGCATCTACAGCCTCCGGTTTCGACTCACGCGGCTTCACACCATTCGGAATCAGGCTCGCAGGCCGTTGAAACATCTTTTCCGCGAGTTCGACCTCGCTTGCATGCTTCACGATCACGCCTGTCAGCCGCTGACCATACGATTTGGCGTCCAGGCACGACAAACCGGGGCGTGGATTCGCAAAGTAGCGTTCCAGCGAGGCAAACAACATCTCGCCCGGACTCACATCAAAGATGCGCGTGTCGTGCAGCGCATCTGCGAGCAGCAGTTTGTGCTCGGGAATGACATTCCAGAACAGCACGGCTTCCGGCTGATCATTGGCAATACTTTCGAGCAATGGCATCAGAGCGCGCATTGCCTCGCCAGGTTCCAGCGCCATCACCGGCACACCGGCTTGGATCAACGCCGTTCGTCCCGGTGTGGCATCATTTGGATTCTCCTGAATCACAACAGCACGCACCGTTTCACCCATCTCGTGGAGCTGGATAAGCAGACGCCGCGCGCTGCTTTGCGCTCCGCCGGTGGAAAAATTGTTCGTCACCAGCAGCAGGCCGCGCTTGGGCTTTGAGGAACGGCATAGCAGCGAGTGCAGCAGCCAGGCGTGACGTTCGGTCATCACGGGCGTCGTGAAATCGGCGGCGAGAACGCCATCACTGGGTTTCCCGGCCAGTTCGCGAATGGCAGCGGCAAATGCCGACGGTTTCGCGTCGGCAGGCACCAGTTTCATCATGCTCTGATGTCGTGCTGCGAGTTCTGCGGCACCGCCAACATCCGTGGCGACCACGGGAACGCCTGCGGCCAGTGCTTCGAGCTGCGCGAGGCTCAAGCCTTCATGGGTGCTCGTTGAGACGAACACATCGGCCTGTGCGAGCAACGCGGGCACGTCTTCGACGGCTCCGAGCCATTCCACAGATGATTCCAGGCCGTGCGCCGCGATCTTTTCGCGGCAGAGTTTCACCTCGGCCTGCGCATCGGCATGAATGCTGGAGGGTTCACCCGCGATCTTGAGCTTCGCGCCGGGCAGTTCGGCGAGAACGTCGATCAGCAGAGGCAGACGTTTTTGCGGACGTGGATTTGCGATGGCAACGAGACTCAGGGAGCCTGACTCCCGTGGGGGTCGGGAGACCCCCACACCTTGTTTGATGCCGTTCCAGATTGTCCGTGCTACATGCTGTGGAAAGGAAGTTTTGATTTCCCGCGTCACAACCTGCGAGCAGCCGATAAGCAGTGCGTCCGGCCTCTCGTGCAATTGATCGATGGCCTTCGGCCAGCTTTGGCGCTGATTGTGAAACGTGACGATCAGCCGCAGCTCGGGATCGAGTTGCGAAAGGGTTTCGCCATCGACGAGATGCGCATGAACGGCATCCGCGCCGACGTGGCGGGCCACGCGCATGATGGCTTGTGCGCGAAGAGATGGATCAGGCGGCAGACGGAGTTGGATCACATCCGCAGGCGCGGCAAACGGCGCGCGGGTGGGCGAGCCGAGAGTCAGAAGATGCGAGCTGACTCGAAATCGAGGCAGATCGTGATGCAGATCGAGCACGAGGCGCTCCGCGCCACCGCGTTGGAGACTGGTGATGACTTGCAGCAGGCGCGGCCGGGGATCAAAGCCGACATCCAGGCTGGAATGTCGAATGACACGACAGCCGCGCTGCAACGCGGCCTCGGCGATCTCGTTCAATGAGGTGCCGTGAAGTTCACGCACGGCGTGTTCGTTCAGCCAGAGGCTTTGAATCTTCGGCAAAGAGTCGCCGAGTCGAAACAGGCCGCCGTTGGTCTTCAAGGCGTCGCTCCACTCGGTCGTGGGACGATTTGCGTGAAGTGTGGCTCCGATCAAAACGAGGGGTTCATCGACTTCGGGAAGGAACGTGGCTTCACGGGGTTTCCATGAACCGGATACTACCCACCAACCGGCTTGCGTCCCATTCAGCGACGCAAGCGTGGACTGACGAAACGCACGTTGCGTGCGCCGCAGCAGCCAGGGCAGCTGGTTGTCATCGGCGATGATCCAAACCGGGCCGTCCATGCTCAGTAGGCGGACGGATAACGGGAGGAACTGCTCGACGAGCCGAAGCTGCTGCGATGGCGGTCGTCGTCGAAGCTCGATCCGTGGGAGATGACGGTGCTGTCCGTGCCAGCGGCTCCGCCGGTGGTCTGGACGCGCACGCTGGAGGGTTTTTTACCGGTGAAGATGAACTGGCCCTGCGGCCCGGGCGTGAAGGCGATCTCGTCGGCGATCATGCGACCTGCGACGACACATTCATAGCGGAGCTGCGAGCCGACAGCCTCGGCGGGACCGGTGATGTAGAAGCCGTCGTCGGTGAGGTTGAAGGCGAAGCGATGCCCGAGCGGCGATGGCTTGGAGGAAAGCATCGCGGCGGCTTCGGGGCCGGTCATTCCGGTCGCGATGGCGGTTGGCCGGGCGGCACCACTGAAGAAGGAGAGCACCTTGCGCACGATGATGAACCCGATGAACAGCGGAATGGCGAGACGGAACAGCCAGCCAAACCAACTGCCGCCGCTCTTTGGCTCCGATGGATGAAATTCGACGTGAGAGGTGGGAGCTGAGGGCGGTGGTTTCTGAACAGGCGGTGGAGGAGCTGCGACGGCACGTTGAGTGGTGGAGCAGATGATGCGGAAGCCGTTGTCGGCGTTGCGGCTGCGGGCGTCGTTGCGATAGCGCTCGGCGGAGCGGGAGTGAGACACGTCGCTGAGGATGGAGCCGCCGCGCAGCACCTGACGCGGCTTGTCGGAGAGGTTCTGGTTCGTTTGCAGCGGATCGGTGGCCGCACCGGCAGGGTAGGGGGCATACCAATCGCGACACCATTGCCACACCGGGCCGTAGAAGTCGTGGAAGCCCCAGGCGTTGGCCTTTTTCTCGCCAACGGGATGCGTTTGGGACAAACCATTGCCGCGATGCCAGGCGATGTCGTCGATCGGTGCGGCGTAATGCGCCAGCGTGCTGCCCGCGCGGCAAGCGAACTCCCATTGCGCCTCGGTGGGCAGCTCGCAGAGACGACCGGACTTGGTGGTGAGCCATTTGCAGAACGCGGCGGCATCAAGCGCGGAGACGATGACGACGGGATGATCGTCGGTCTGCTCAAAGCCGGGATTGCGCCAGTTGAATTGCTTCTGCTGCACCAGTTTGCCATCCACCACGCCGAAACCGCCGGACTGCCCGATTTCCGCCTCGGTGCGGAAGCGTGTGGATTCGACGAATCGCGCGAACTGGCCCCGAGTGACGGGAAATTTCGCCATGTAAAACGGACGCGTGATAGTGACGCGGCGCTGCGGTCCTTCATCGGCCTCACGTCCGGCTTCGGTGGCGGGCGAACCCTGCTCAAAGCTGCCGGGTTGGACGAGGATCATGTCCATGGTCACGCCCGCGCCGAGATCGAGCTTCAAGGCAGGTGTTTGAGCCTGCGCGGAAGTGAAGGCGAGAAGGGCGAGCAGAGTTCTCATGCGCTTCAAACGACGCGTGATCTCAGTTATTCAGCGCTGAGGGCGGCTCGGCGGGGGCGGGTGGCGCGTCGCCGGCCTGGATGTGATCAACGAGACGCTTGACGCCGTCGCGGGCAAAGTCGCTGGGGGGATGCATGCGTTTGGCTTTCAAATACCACGAGAGCGCGGAGCCGATCTGCTGTTTTTCCTCATGCTGACGGCCGTTTTCGATGGCGGTGACAAATTCGCTGGCCTTCACGCCTAGGTCGGCGCGGAGTTTGCTGAGCACGGGGTCGTCGGGATAGGTTTTGGACTCTTTTTCGACTTTTTCCCAGGCGGCGGGAGGGCTGCTGGAGGCGATTTCTTTGGCGCCGCCAATGATGAGCTCAAGACGGCCCATGTCCTTGAGCACTTTTTCGAGTTGCTCCTTGCGGGTGGGATCGTCCTGCACCGCGACGGCGTACTGCACCTGCTGCTGAAAAATCTGACGGTAGTTCCTTTGGCTCATCAGGCGGTCGAACTCCATGAGCCCCTGCGAATTGAAATCGGTGCTCTGCATCATCTTCTCGCTCAACTGGGTGAGGCGCGGGTTGGTGGGCCAGATTTCGGCGGCGGCCTTCATTGCTGCCTCCATCGCTTTCATGTCGCGTGTTCCCATCGCGGCGGTGGCGTTGTTCACCTGGAGATTGCTCAAATTTTTGGCAGTGGTGATGGCGGCGAGGGGTTTGGCGTATTCGAAGTCGTCCGAGAGATCACGGAGGTCGGTGACGACCTGCTCGGCGCTGGTGTAGTCCTTCATTTCGAGGAAGGAGAGGAGCTTGTTCTTTTTGCGGACGAAATCGAGCACCTTGGTCTTCTCGCTCATCGGCAGGCGGCGGACGCGTGGCAGGTATTCGCCGACGCCGAAGGCTTCCAGCAGGCGGTTGCCAGCGCTGTCCACGTCACGCCGGGCGACGAGGTTTTCGAAGGAGACGAGGGATTCATCGACGCTGCGCTTGGCCTCAAGCGAGAGGCCGTCGATCATGCTGATGGTGGGTGGCACGCCGAAGCTGCTGGAGAGCATTTTTTGCACGTCGCTGTCCTTGTCGAGCTGGAGGACGCTTTCGCCATCCTTGAAGAGGTTTGGGTAGAAGCGGCAGGCGATGACGGCGTGCTCAAAGCGGCGCTGGAGGAACATCTGGATGATGAGCGCCTGGAAGGATGTCTTGCTGGTGATCTCGGAGAGGCCGGCGGCGGTCTCGTTCATCTTCATGCGCGCCTCGATTTCGGCGATACCTTTGATGTATTCTGAGGTGCGGCCGGTGGTGGCGCTGTTGTTGATGGCGGTCTGGTTGGCCGTCTGGCTTTGATTCTGCCCGCCCCCTTTACTACCACCACCGCCTCCGGGCGGCGCGAGCTGGGTGTTGTTGAGGCCCATCTCGGCGTTCCAGGAAAGCGTTTTGCGACGGTCGAGCATGGCATTGTTGGCCAGCTTGAGGTTCTGCTGTTTTTTCTGTGCGAGCCACACGTCCCAGATGGCGTTGGCGATGGCGTTGCAGAGTCCGCCGTCGATTTTATAAGTGCCGGCTTCTGGCAAGAGAGCGAAGGCCTTCATGGGGTCAGGCCCGGGCTTGTTCGTGGGCGCGAGGAGCTGCATGATCTGCGCGATGAGATCGCGGTAGGCCTGATCCTCAGGACCATTGGCCTCTGGCGTTGTCAGGTAGGTCTCAAAACGGGAGCGCATGAGACGGTTGTTCGTCACATTCCACAGCTTGCCGTTGAAGGCGACGTTCTCGCTGCCGGGATCGGCCATCGGCATGTTGCCCAGCGCGGTCGCCGTGTCGGTCTGGCGGTCGGAGGCGGTGCCGGGAACGATGTTGTAGTTGTTGTTCGACGTTGTCGTCGTCGGGGAGGCTGGCTGGCCGGAGCCAGGGGCGCCTGGGAGCACCTGGGCGTGGACGAACACCGACGGACAGGCCGCGGCGAGGAGGACAAGGCGGAGCACGCGTTTCATAAGCTTGGGATGGTTAAACTTTAAGCAGTTCGATCACTTCGAGCACGCCGTTTTCCTGAACGCGCACCTTGAAGGTGTAACGTTGCCCGCGCTGGATGTTTGTGCCTTGATAATCCGGCGGCACAAAGACAGGCAGATACGTGCTGCTGGAACCTTCGCTGATCTGTACGCTGAAAAGACGGCCCTCGGTGCTGCGCCACTTGTCCAGCCGGTCGTCCACGATGCCTTCGATCTTGTAGATGTTGCCGCTGAGCGCGGCGGCGTTTTCCAAAAACTCGTCCGTGCGCAGCTCGGTGATGCCGGTCATCGGATCGGTGGCGCGATTCATGAGGGCAAAGCCACCGCCGCCGATGACAGCGAGGATGACTATCAATCCCAGCCAGTGGGCGGGGCGGACTCCAGATTGGGCACGGCGAGGCATTGGCGGGTGGGGGGAGAAGGTGAGGGAAATGAGCCGGGGACGGTCAAAAATCGACGACAATTGCTGGCTGTCCAATCCAAGATGCAGCAGCTTGCGCTTGTGAGCGACTACGACAAAACAAGTATCCGCACTTATCGCGATTCGTTTCAAGGAATCGGCTGCCGCACCGGCTGCATGCTTCATCTGGCGCTCATGGGCCTTCTCGCCGTGGCGGCGCTGGTGTGGGCCATCAAAAACCGCGCCTGGGAGCTGAGCGTGACGGTTGAGATGCCGGCGGAGAAAAAAGTGGAGGAAGAGCCGCCCCAAGACGAAAAAAAGTGAGCTCCAGCCTGCTCATGGCGCATCCGGGTGGCCTTTGGCGCTGCCGGTGATGCGCACAGGTGTACCAAGCCCTGCATGCTCCCAGATGACCCGCTGCGGCTCCGCAGGCGTGCGGATGCAGCCCTTACTGGAAAGCTCGCCCGGCTTGAACTCGCCTTGGTGAATGCCCACGCCGGGCCAGGTCAGACGCAGCCAGTGCTTCATCTCGTAGCCTTCGTACTCGGTGCCGGGCGGCGGAGGTCCGTGATGCTCCCAGGTGCGCCAGACGACGACCTCGCGCGTGTCCGGCTTCACGAACTTGCCGTAACGGTTCGAGAACTTCGTCGGCAGCTTCTCCAGCACCATGAATTCACCCGTGGGTGTCGGGTTGCCATGCCTGCCGGTGGAAATCTGCGTCACCACCACTGGAGCCTTGTCTGCGTTCAACAGGCGCATCTCCTGCCTGCCCAGGTCAATTTCGATCCGCGTTGATCCTGGCTTCAACGTGTCGACAAGAGTCTCATCGATGTGATAGACAGGCTGTGGTGGCACAGGGGGGAGCGGCTTGCGTTGCAGCAGCGTGCAACTGGACATGAACAGGCTCCCGAGGAGCAGAATATGCAGCCACATGGATGTGAGTTAAAAGCGCGTGGAATTTTCCCGGCCGTCCTTCTTCATCTCATCTTCTTCCTCAATGTCGAAAAACTTTCCGGCCACGCCCCAGGCCAGATCGGTGCGCGGCAGGATGCCATCACCGCCGATGTAGTAGCGGCTGAAGATGAAATAATTGTCGCGCCCCACTCCCGTGCTGGTGCCGGCGGAGAAGATTGCGGCCACTTTCAGGCTGAGGGAACCGGCGATGCCGTGCTTCTGCTGCATGTGGGAGCGGAATTCGGCCTCGTTGGGGTTGGTCAGGGCGAGGACGACGAGCAACGCGATGAGGAGGAAGATGATGAGTCTCATGGTGTGGGCTTGGTGGGAGTGGCGGGTGGCGTGGCTGGGGGAGTCGTCTCTGCTCCGGCGCGTTTCCATTGGAACGAGCCCGGCGCGGCACCGGGAACTTCAATCCACTCCCCGGTGTTGGCCTGTTGCGTGCGCAGCCGCCACTGCTCGGCCTCGATCTCGTGCAGCGGGCGGTTGGATTCCTTCGCCTTCTGGCGCATGAGCAGCATTCGATCCTCGTTTTCAGCGGTCACGGCCTTTTTCATCTGCGGCCCCCAGTCTCCAGCGGGCACCTCGCGGATGATCAGCAGGCCGCGATGATCTTCGCCCACAAGCTGGTTGTTTTTCAGCGTCTGGATTTCCTCCATGCGGTTGCGCAGGCGTTGCGTGGCCTCGCCAGCGCTTTTGGTGGCCTCCTTGTCCAGCGGCTCGTCACCACGATACTGGTAAATGTCGAGGCGCATGTTCAGGTTCACCTCCAGCGGTTTCGGCGTGGTGAGCGGGATCGCGGGGAGCTGCTTGCAGGCGGTCACCGCCAGCGCACAGGCTGTAAACAGGAGAGAATCAAGGCTCCGCCACATCAGCGGCCTCCTGTTTGCGCGGTTCTTCTTTCCAGCGGTGGTCATAGACATTCACTTCGAAATTGCGCGCTCCGTGGGGGCCGGTGAACCGCAGATGCCCGCGGCCCTCTCGTCCGTAGAAGCGTGCTTTGCTATCGACGCTGTCATACTCAAAGTCACGCAGCGTTTCCAGTCCGATGCGGGTTATTTGATCGGTGAGGCTGCCGGTCAGCGCCTTTGGCAGGGCGGCGATCATGTCATTGAGCGCCGCGATGCTGAACTTTCCGCGCGAGTGGTTTTTGAACTCCGCATCCGCCTGATAAAGCTCGTTCCTGTTCCCGGTGGCGATGATTTTTCCCTCCACCACGCCATTGAGCAGAAAATAACGGGGAAACATCACCGTCGTCACGGGTCCCAGATCCACTCCCACGCCCGAAACCCAGCCGTCCCAGGTGTAAACATCATCCAGATAGATGTCGAATGCCCCGTTCACATAGCCGCTGTAGGCCTCGCCGCCGAACGTGCCATAGATGCCGTGCGCGTCGTAGGTCACGCTCAGGTGCGCCTTTTCGATGTGAAGCTGCTTCCAGCGCACCTGCTCCACGGTGAAGGTCTCCGTCAGATTGTTGTTCCGGTCCTTCAGCGGCAGGTTGAAGCGCACCTGGCCCTTCATGCCGCGAAACTCCAGCTTCAGATCCGCCAGCATGTAATCATCCGTCGGAATGTCGAACACCGCGTCGAGCTGGCCGCTTTCCAGTTTGGACGTGAAACTGAACGGGAACGGCTTGCTGAAGCCTTTCAATGGCACGCCCTTCGGTGCCAGCACCAGCCGTCCTTCAGTCACCGCCAGTGTGTCCACATGCCAGCCCGGCGTTGCGGGCTTCGGCGGTCGCGGCGGTCCGGCAGTGGCGTCTGCCTTCGGCGGTTCGCCCTTCATGATCTTGCGGTAGTTTTCCACATACCAGAACAAATCCTCGCCCACATACAGCAGCGGCGAGACGATCTCCACGCGGTCGATGCGGCGCTTCAGCAGGCCGTCCAGCGTGTAGTTCACATGAATCATGTCCATCTCCGCCACCGTGCGCAGCGGCTCATGCGGGGAGGGAATGCGCAGCCGTGTCAGCACGACGCGCTGCGGCTCCACGTTCTCTGCCAGACCGTCGAGATCGAGCGGCGACTCGTTTGCTCCGAAGGTCACATCAAAACGCACTGGCGGCAGGCCGGGCGCGATGCTCATCAGCGTCACACCCAGTTTCTGCACATCAATCCGGCCCGCCGTCCAGCGTGCCGCCGCGGCATCCACTTTTTCTTCCACCACCGCCGCCTGGCCGCTGAACAGCGTCATCAATGCCTCTCCCACCTCAATCTGGCCGCCTGCCAGCTTCAGGCTCTCCACCCGCCGCGTGCGCCACATCTCCGGCAGCGCCGCCACCGCCTCCACGTTTTCCAGGCTCAGCACCGGCAGATTGGCACGCGTCGGGATGCGCACCCGCGCATCTGCGATGCGCAGATGCTGCCTGGCCTGCTCGGTGGCGATCTCAAAGTGAATCGAGGCCTCCATGCGCTCCGCCAGCTTCATTGCCACGTTCACCGCGCCCTGGTTCACCGCCAGATGGCCAAATTGCAGCCGCTGCCACGGCTTCAGCTCCGGATTGTTCGGCAGTGGCTTCACCGGTTCCTTCACCACCTTGTCAAACCACGGCCCGTTCTCCGGCGTCAGCTCCAGATGCGGCTCCGCCAGCACCAGCGATTCCACCTGCCACAGCTCACGCAGCTTGTCGGGCACCACCTCCAGCGCGGCGCTTTCCACCGAGATGAAAGGCCGCGGCTTCAGGTTTGGATCGAGCCGTCCCCAGTACAGCGCCAGCTTCGCCAGCGTCAGCCTCTGTTTCACCGCCGAGCGCACGCCATCCGGGGCGATCTCCAGCGCCTCCAGCTTCGTGCTCCAGCCAAATTCTCCCGCCACCGGACTTAGCTCCGTCGGTGACAGCCTCACTTGGCCATCCCGCACTTCCAGCTCGTCCACCTGCACCTTCCACGCAGACGCCTGCTTCGATTCGCTCTTTGGCAGCAGCGCAGTTTCCAGCTCACGCGTCCACTCGATCTCCGGTTTCACCACCAGCCCCTTCTGCACATGCCAGAGGCCGTTCAAATCCTGCGACACCTTCAAATCGACCGCCTCGGCCTTCACCATGCCCGCGCCGGTCTGCGGCTGGATTTGCAGGTTCTTCAATCGCACCTCATGCGTGCCGCCGGCGGTCAGTCCGGCGCTCGAAAGCCGCGCATCGCGCCCTTCCCACTCCACTTGAACTTTGCCTCGCAGCGGCGGCAGCTTGGCGCTCAGCGCCGGGCTGAATTCCTTGAGCCAGTCCAGATCGACGTGGCCGCCGTGCAGCGAAAGCTTCTTCAGCTCGATGGCGTCCTCGCTCATCACCGATTCGAGATGCACGCTGCCAAACACCGGCTTCCCGTGCCATTCCGCCTGCTTCAAGTCCGTGACCACCGTTTGAAACGAGGGCGACTTGCTGCCGCCCACCTCCAGCGCCTCCACCTTCTGCGTCACGATCACGCTGAACACCGGCTTCCACCCGGCATCGCGCACCACGAACTTCGTCGGCGCCAGATCCACCACCTCCAGACGCCAGCGGCGTGATGAACCTGCTGCCGTGCCTGCTGGTGACAGTGCGGACGGCGCGGATGGCAGCAACCACGCCAGCGGTATGTCCACCGTGGCTCCTTCCGCCTTCAAGCCGCCCAGATTTCCTGAGCGCAACTGGCTCCAGCTCGGCCGCCATTCCAGATGATCCACCGTCGCGACACGTTGCGCGCTGGGCGTGTGCAGCGTGCTCACCTCCCGCACATGCAGCGCCCCGTCCTCCCAGTCCAGTTTCACGATCTGCACCCGCACATCACCGCCGAGCCGCAGCAGCACCGCATTCACCAGCAGCACGCGCTCCTTCCAGGCCCAGTAACCCAGCGCGGCGGCCATCACGCCGGCGATCAGGCTCAATCGCCACAGCCATCGCCACCAGCGGCGGCGTTTGGGTGGTTGGGAGTCTGGTTTCACGAGGTGTTAAGGAAGGCGGGAAAGCAGGAAATGAAAGGCATGGCTTCCGGCCTTCCTTGTTTGAGTGCCCTCATTTTTTGCCAGTGATCAGCCGCGCTCCCTGCGCCCGTGTGAAATACGACCACACCCAGATCATGAAGACGGAGAGACGGTTGCGGAAATCCATCAGGAAGATGAGATGCACAAACACCCAGGCCAGCCATGCCAGCAGTCCGCCGAACTTCGCGAAGTGCATGTCCACCACCGCACGGTTGCGGCCGATCGTCGCCATGCTGCCACGGTCCCAGTAGGCGAAGGGTTTCAGCGGTCGCCCCTCGATCTGCGCCAGGATGTTGCGTGCCACATGCGCGCCCTGCTGCATCGCCACCGGTGAGACACCGGGCAGCGGCTTGTTGTCCTTGCCGAGGCACAGCGCCGTGTCGCCGATGACGTAAATCTGCGGTGCATCCGGCAGTTGCAGCGTCTCGCTGATCTGGATGCGACCCGCACGGTCAAACGTGCCCGGCAGTGCCTTCACCAGCGGCGACGCCGCGTTGCCTGCGGCCCAGATCACCGTGCGCGCATGGATGAAGCCGTCTTTCGTGCTCACACCCTCCGCGTTGATGTCCTGCACGCTCACGCCGAGCCGCACCGTGACCTTCAGATGCAAAAGCTGCTCCTCCGCCTTGCGCGAAAGGTCCGCATCGAACACTGGCAGCACGCGCTCCGCCGCGTCGAGCAAAATGACCTTCGCCTCACGCGGATCGATGTGCCGGAAGTCGCGCAGCATCGTCTCGCGGGCGATCTCCGAGATCGCTCCGGCCATTTCGACCCCCGTCGGGCCTGCGCCGACGATGACGAAGGTCAGCAGCCGCTCACGCTCGACCGGATCACTTTCCGCCTCGGCCTTTTCAAATGCCAGCAGCAGGCGGCGTCGAATGTCGAGTGCGTCTTCGAGCGTCTTCAGGCCCGGCGCGAACTGCTCCCACTCCGGGTGGCCGAAGTAACCATGTCGCGCCCCCGTGGCGACGACGAGATAATCAAACGGCACGCTGCGTCCGCCCGCGAGCACGAGCTTCTTCTCCACATCAATGCCGCTCACATCCGCCATCAACACCTCGATGTTCGAATGCTTGTTCAAAATGCTGCGCACCGGCTGCGCGATGTTCGCAGGCGAGAGACCGGCGGTCGCGACCTGATACAGCAGCGGCTGAAACAGATGATGGTTCTCGCGGTCCAGCACCGTGACCTGCACCGGCTGTCCGCCCAGCGCCTTCGCCGCCGCCAGTCCGCCGAATCCAGCGCCGATGATCACCACACGGGGTTGGTTGGAAAAGTCAGTGTTCATGGTGGTCATCGTAACATCATTACGCGGGGTCTTACGCATGAAATGAGCGAATGGTTATGGAGGTTAACGCGAATCAAAGCCGAATGGGCCGCGAATAACCACGAATAGGGATGTGGAACCGGATTCGCGGCCATTCGCGTGTCATTCTTTTCCATTCGTGTTGGATTGGAAAGCATTCCGCATGAGTTAATAGCATCGTAATCCAGTTGGATGCCGGGCATTCTCCGTGATTTTAGTGCGATAGCCCTGCGATTACGCCGGGAGGACACAACACGGCTGCAATCTCCTCATCAATCGCGACGTTGAACGCGCACCTGCCATGATCCGCCTTCTCCTCCTCTCCCTCCTCGGTGCCCTCAGTGTCCACGCCGAACTCGCCGGCAAACGCCCGAACATCATCTTCCTGCTCACTGACGACCAGGGTTACGGCGACATGAGCTGCCATGGCAATCCGGTGCTCAAGACGCCGAACATGGACCGCCTCAATGCCGAGGGCGTCCACTTCGAGGATTTCTGCGTCAGCCCCACCTGCGCGCCCACACGCTCCGCGCTGCTCACCGGCCGTCACGAATTCAAGAACGGCATCACGCACACCATCCTCGAACGCGAACGTCTCACGCCGAACGCCACCACGCTCGCGCAGGTGCTCAAAACGGCGGGCTACACCACCGGCATCTTCGGCAAATGGCATCTCGGTGACGAACCCGACCGCTGGCCCAGCGCTCGTGGTTTTGACGAGATGTTCATCCACGGCGCCGGTGGCATCGGGCAGAGTTATCCCGGTAGTTGCGGCGATGCGCCCGGCAACAAGTACTTCGACCCCGCCATCCTGCACAACGGCACGTTCGAGAAGACCAAGGGCTACTGCACCGACGTGTTCTTCGCGCAGGCGAAGAAGTGGATCGAGAGCGTGAAGGGCAAGCAGCCCTTCTACTGCCACATCGCCACCAACGCCCCGCACGGCCCCTACATCGCCCGGCCTGAGGACAAGGCGCTGTACGACGGCAAGGTCGAGGGCGATGACGCCGCGAGCTTCTTCGGCATGCTGCACAACATCGACGAAAATCTCGGCATGCTGCTCGCCAAGCTGAAGGAATGGGGCATCGAGAACGACACGCTCGTCATCTTCATCAACGACAACGGCGGCACCGCCGGGGTGAAGACCTACAACGCCGGACTCCGCGCTTCCAAAGGCTCGCCATGGATGGGCGGCATCAAGGCCAGCAGCCTCTGGCGCTGGCCCGGCACGCTGAATCCCGCGCCGGTGAACAAACTGTGTGCCCACATCGACTTCTTCCCGACTTTGGCCGAACTCGCCGGTGCCAAACTCACCGACAACGTCAAATCACAAGTCGAAGGCCGCAGCCTCGTGCCGTTGCTGGAAAATCCGAGTGCTGAATGGGCAGATCGACAGCTCTTCACCCACGTCGGCCGCTGGCCGAAGGACGCCGACCCGCAGAAATACAAGTTCACCAATTGCAGCGTCCGCACCACCCGCTGGCATCTCGTCAATGCCAACACCGCCCGCGGCGGTCCCGCTAAAAACAACGCCAAAGGCAAGAAGGCCAACGCCGCGCCCAAAACGCCCGCAGGCACCGCCTCCAAAGACGCCAACGCCATCGTCCGCGCTGGACCCGAGCCCATGCCCGCCGCCTGGCAGCTCTTCGATCTCACTGCCGACCCCGGCGAACAAACCGACCTCGCCGCCGCGAACCCCGATGTGGTGAAACAACTCGCCACCGCCTACGACCAGTGGTGGGACAGCGTCCAGCCGCTACTCGTGAACGAAAAAGCCCCGCTCGCCGCCGAGAACCCCTTCAAGACGCTGTATCAAAAGCAGTTTGGCGGGAAGTGAATCATTCTTAGATCAGCGCGGCGGCTGGAACTCCGACGCTATTTTGAACCGTCGATTGGTGCCCATCCGTGCATACAAACCAACATCCGTGAGTGTCTCAGCCCGTACTTCGGCTAATTGAATTGCACTCACCAAAACATCGATGAATCCTCTTCCGATAGATGTCATACATGCACGTCAGGCGCTTCCCAAGGCACTGCGTGATGCAGCCAGGCACTTACGGGAAAGAGGAAACTTCAAGTTCCTCAACAATGAGCCGGACATCTTCACTACGAATGAGCTTGCGGCGCTGATTGAGCACTCCGCCGATCGCCTTGCATCGGGCGATAACGTTGACGGCAAACGGCTCTGGATCATTTTTGCCCCCACATGCGTTTGGGACGATGCCGGTGGAGATTCACGTATTGGCCAAAGCGTGTTCGAGCTGGTTGACCGTCTTTTTCGTCCCACATGACAGCCCGATCACCGAAATGAACACACCATCCACTGCCCTGGATGCCTCCCATCGCATGCAACTGCACTGCTTCGATCCACATGAAGTTCGTATGAATCTTGATGTTTCGTCACCCAAGGGGTGGGAGGAGTTTGGAATATGCAATGCGTGCTTCTGTGATGGGCCGACAACGGGTGCCTATGTTGCAACTCTGTCCGAATTCATTGAATCACTAGGATACAAAAGGGATCATCAGACTCGATACGAGGACATTAAAGGGATCGACCAAGTCAGGGATTCTAGTTTTCGCCTGTTCCAAAAGCGGCAATCGCCGAACGCAGCAACCTACTTCGTGATCGCCCGAAGTTCTCAACGCTCATCACCAGATGTGTATGTTAGTCTTCTCGTCGCAGGGGCTTTGGGATGGTTCGCAGCGCGCCGAGTTCGACGAGAGGTTCAGGTGGCAAGGCAGAGTTTGCCGTCCGGGTGGCTGCAGCCATTCCTTTCGTCTGTGGAGCGTGAATCAGCCTTTGAGGGCGACTCAGATTTTGACGAGTTGCGCCAAGTTTCTCGTAACTTGCAGGGTTACTTGTATTCCGCAGGCGCAGGAGTTCTTCCTGACTCCCTTGATTCCATTTTTATGTACGGCTGGAAACCAACCAATTTGGAATGTTACAGGCTCATCGAGAAAGGTCCGACTCGACAGATTTGGGGTGATCGCCCGGTTTTAGAATGCACTAAGCCCATCAAGGGTGTTCGCTTTGGGTGTTCTGCTGCCAATCAGATTCTACCATTGAGGAAGGATACTGTGGACGCCTACCTGATCGACCCCGATGGCAACAATATTGAAGCTGGCATCAGGCAATGAAGCCGAACAATACGGATGCAAGCAACGGCTCGGATGGCATCTGTCGTGTCATCCACGCTTCCCGTTCGCCGTCGCCTGATCCGAAACAAGGAGGACACTCACCATGCTGGTAGGTTTGTTGCTGTCTGTGATCATCCATTGGGTTGTGACGATTGGCGTCGTCGTGCTGCCGGTGCTCTTGCTGTGGGCGCGCCGAACCCGCATGTGGGGCGTGGCCTACGTGATCCTGTATGCGGGCGTGTATCTGGCGCTCACGCTCCAAGGCGATTATGTGGCGCACAACGGCCACCAGGAGAACTTTGGAGGAGCCGGGAGCGGAAGGGTTGAGATCGATTACTTTTGGTGGCGCCCCCTCAACTGCGGGACAGGCTCCGGCGTGGATCAACACTCTGGCAGACTGATTCAGGAGAAGTCCTTCGCGGCTGTTTTCTTCTGGCCGTTGCTTTCACTGGACCGGGCTGTTTTCCACCCCGATCAGCCTGCCCCACGGCTCAAGCCATGACCGCAACGCCAAACCAACCGGATGCAGGCAATGTCTCGAGTGGCATCTGTCGTGTCAGCGGCGCTCTCCGCCCTCCGCCGCCTGATCCGAAGCGTTCACCTCACTGAAAGCGCCCGTTGACATCACATGCGGTATCGGATATGACACCATGTGATCAGAGCTGTGATCGATACCAATGTCCTCATTGCCGCCCTTCGTTCGTCTTCGGGAGCCAGCTACCAGATTCTTCTGGCGGCTGACCGGGGTGATTTTCAGCTGGCCTTGTCTGTCCCTTTGCTCGCGGAGTATGACGATGTTTCGGCACGGCCTGACATGGGAATCACCATTCCGGCTGCCGCTGTGGACGCGATCATCCGGCGCATCGCGATGGTGGCCCATAAGCAGCAGATTTACTTTCTCTGGAGGCCCATTCTCCCAGACCCCAAGGATGACATGGTTCTTGAGGTGGCCATCGCATCAGGGGCCACTCACATTGTCACCTTCAACCGCAAAGACCTTTGTTTAGCCGCCCAGTTCGGGATCACCGTTTTACCTCCCGCAGACTTCATCCGACTACTACCATGAGCAGCCTCAGCCTCAGATTGCCCGATTCCATCCACCGCCACCTCAAGCGGGCGGCGGATGTCGATGGCATTTCCATCAACCAGTTCATTAGTCTGGCCGTGGCCGAGAAGCTGTCGGCTTTGCAGACCTATGACATCATCGCCGAGCGCGCCAAGGGCGGCTCACGGGAGAGTTTCCTTCAGGCGATGGCCTTGATTCCCAAGGGGCCAATCGTGGAGGGTGATGAACCCCGAGCGGCAGACGGCAGATGACTGACAGATAGTGCCTGCCAATCTCCTGTGACTTTGCTTGAGATCTTGACTCCGAAACGGAAACCTTCCATTTGACGCCGTTTAGGAAATGGATCACCCTTCCCCATGACGGTTTCTGATTTATCCCCGGATGCTCTGGCACGGCTGGAGGCCAAGCTGGTCGCAGACCTGGAGATGGTGCGGAAGGTGCGGGCGCTGCTGGAGGAGCATCGACCTCTGCTGACGGCCAGCCCGGCAGCGGTGAATGTGAGCGCGGCTGCCATGCCAGCTTCCGGGGCACCGATGCAGACTCCGGCCCCGGCGGTGAAGCAGAAGCCGTATGAGGAGATCCTCCTGGAATGCCTGGTGCAGATGCCGGAGGGCGGCTTCGCCCCACAGGACTTCAAGCGGGCGGTGTACAAGGTGACGCGGAACTTCCCGGATGGCAGCACAGTGAAGACCTTTCTCAACCGCATGATCCGGCAGGGGAAGGTGGTCATTGCCGAAGCACGGACGGGCCGGAACGGCAGTCTCTACCGCTGCACCGTTCCCCGGCCCGCCCCGGCAGAAACCCCGCCTGCCAGCGCCGATCCCCCGGCCGTTCCCGCCGAATCTACGCCTGCCCAAACGGAATGAAGGCGCTTTCTGCGCCATTTACCGACGTTCCAGCCCCTTTTCCGGGTGGAATGAGCCGTTGGTCCGGCTGTATCAGCCGATTAACGGGCGGAACAAATCGATTAACCTGCCGGCTAATCCATTCATTCGCTCGAACAATCTGTTTAGCTACCGCGATAATCCATTTAACCAGCGCTATAAACCGATGAGTGGGGTGGGGGAACGGTTTATTGCGCTGCGCAAACGGCTTCTTCTACCCGTTAAACGGTTTAACCCGCAGGATAAACGGACGATTCCTCCGGTTAATTGGATCAGTCCTGCCAGTAAACGGCTCGGTGGTGCCACTCAACGGATCATTTCAGCCGCTCTTGAGCAGTCCACCCTATAGTAAACAAGGCGGTCGTTGCCGACTCCTCGTGTTCGGATTTGAATTCAACCCAGGCAGCCGGGTTGAGGTGTTGTGGCTGGCTTGCAGGGGCTCGTTCACCCAGTTTTTGAGCATGACCGGGCGCAGGACTGCTGCGGAGGCTCCTCTTGAATGATGGAGGGCGCGGTTCTTCTGTCGCGTGGCTGATTAAGGCGCGTAATGTGGGTTCATGTGGCCCTCTCATTTCTTCCGTCCGGTCGTGCTGCTGCTCTGTCCGGCCTTGGGGCTGGTTTCCTGCGTCAGCCCGGCTTACCAAAGCATGAAATCTGAGGATGAGATGCCGGAGCTGGCGTCTTTGAAGGCGAAGACCCGGGCGGCGGGAAACGAGACGTTTCAGGTGCCGGTCACGGCCATGGGGGTGACGACGGACGTGGCCGTGCATCAGGTCGGCAACGGCCGGCGCGGACGGGCACTCGTGTTTGTTCACGGCATGCTCTCCGACGACCAGACGTGGCGGTTCATCGCCGGGGAACTCGCGCGTGATTACGATCTCTATCTGCTGAATCTGCCCGGCTGCGGCGACAGCGCGCCGGTGGCGGTGGGCAAGCTGCCGCCGGATTTTTTCACCCCGCCGAATCTCGCCGAACTGGTCTCGCAGGCCCTCGAAGGAATCCTGCGACGGCGGCGTGACGCCCCTGCGCTGACACTGGTGGCTCATTCGCTCGGTGGCGCGGTGGTGTTGCAGATGTTCGAGCCTGGCATCCGCGCCCGGCATCGCGCCGCCATGAGCCGGGTGGATGAACTCGTGCTGTTTGCGCCCTGCGATGTGGCCCAGCCCAAACAAGATGCCGATCTCAAGGAAATCAGTGAGGCATCGAGCTGGAAGATCCAGCTCGCGAAATCGATGGGCAAACTCAAGGACTTGAGCGCCAAGGCCATGCGCGCCAGCATGGTGCGGCCCGAGAATGCCCCGCGCGAAGAAGCGGATCGCGGCGTGACCCTGCTCACGGATCGAGGACTGCGCGAGACCGGCCAGGCCATGGTCGCTCAAGCGGTGCCGTGGACGAAGGAGGAACGTCCCGACTGGCCGCAGATCAAGCAGCTCACTTCGGCGTATCGACATGTCCGTGTTCCCTGTCTCATCGTGTGGGGCGAACGTGACGAGACCCTGTCGTCGGCCATGGGCTACAAGCTGGCCGCGCAGTTGCCGCATGCGAAGCTCGTCATCGTGCCGGAGACAATGCATTCGTTGCACCTGGAGCGTCCGCAGAAGGCCGTCAGTTTGATTCGTGGGTTTGTCGGAAGCGGTGGTTAGAGGAGCGCGGACACTTTTGTCCGTAGTTTAAAAGGCGGCGCAGCCGCGTGGACATGAAGCGGAGAGGAGTCTCCGCGCTCCCTTCGCTGCCGGAAATCACGAGGTGCTTCCAAAGAACGAGGCGGTCGTTGCCGACCGCCTCGTGTTTGGATTTGAATTCAACCCAAGCAGCCGGGTTTCCCCGTTGTCGGGCGTGCTGTGGATCAGAGGTACTCGTTCACCAAGTTTTCAAGCATCTCCTGACGGCCGCTGCCGAGGAGAGGCTCGCCGTTGGCGAGGACGTGGGCTTCGAGTTCTTCAAAGCCGACTTCGCCTTTCTCGATCTTCGCGCCGATGCCGGTGTCGTAGGTGGCGTAGCGCTGCTTGATGAAGGTGTTGATACGGCCGTCTTCGATCATCGCGTGAGCGACCTTGAGGCCGCGGGCGAAGGCGTCCATGCCGCCGATGTGGGCGTGGAAGAGATCGACGGGCTCGAAGGATTCACGACGGCACTTGGCGTCGAAGTTGAGGCCGCCGGTGGTGAGGCCGCCCATGCGCAGGACTTCGAGCATGATCTCGGTGGTGAGATAGATGTTCGTCGGGAACTGGTCGGTGTCCC
>CAMCWM010000027.1 GCA_945882215.1 Akkermansia muciniphila
CCTGCGACGAGTGTCAGGCATGGGAGAATGAAGTGTAGAAGTTTGCTCATGGTTTTGGCGTCTCCTTCGCCAGCGCTTCGATTTCGAGGGCATTCAGAGTTCTGCGATACATGCGCACGTCGGAGAGGCGACCGTTCAAGGTTCCATTCATGCCGGTGCCGATGCGCAGCGGAGCATCCATGTTGTGTGGGTAGTTCGTTCCATCGAAAGCGGGTGTTTGTGAAACCATTTCACCATCGACATAAAGTGTCAGCCGATGTGCCGACTTCACGGCGGTGACGTGATGCCATGCGGAAGACAGTGTGTGACCCCAGGAGGTCTGCTGGCCTGCGGTGAAGGCGAAAATATTGCCGGAAGGTAGCGTGCTGCAAAACACCTGGCCGTCGTGCTCGGCCATCGTCCAGGCGCGGCGATAGGTGACATCGGGCGTGTGATCGAGCCGCGTGAGCTTCTTCCATGTGTCGCCGCCTTCATACGAATAAACCTCCGCCAGGGGCAGAGAACCGGCCATGAGGCGTCCGTTGTGAACGGTCATGCCCATGACCTCCAGTTCTTCGCCGAGGCGGCCCACGTCGGTCCAGCGACCAACATCTTCAAAACGAAACACGCGTCCGCTGCGCCAGGTGCCGACAAAGAGACGGCCTTCGTATTGCGCAAAGGAGTAGGTCTGCGTGTTGTCGCCGATCTGGCCGCAGTCGGTCCACGTTTTGCCATCAAAGCGATGCACATGGCCGCCGTCGTAGCTGCTGGCGTAGATGAAGCCGTCATGCACGGTCAGCGCCTCCACACGTTTTGGTCCGATCTCCTGCGTTTTGAGATCAGGCCCCTTCGGCACCGGGAGAGTCGTCCAGCGCGCATCGCCTTCGTAGCGGAAGAACCCGGCGGGTTTGAACAACGATGAAGCATAAAGCTGATCTTTGAACACCACCAGACCGCCCACGGCCTCTGTCTCGGGCAACTGACCGCAGTCCACCCATTTTGTGCCGCCTTCATAACGAAACACGCGTCCGCCGAGCGTGGTGTTCTCGGATTCCTTCAGCGAGGAGCCACCCAGCCGATACTTGCCTGTGCCGGCGTAAAGTTTGCCGTGATGCACCGCGAGCGCCATGACCGTGTTCGATTTGTCCGGTGAGCCGCAGTCGATCCACAAGTCGCCGCCGCCGTGGCGATACACATGGCCCGATTCATTCTTCCCCGGCTCGCAGGTGCTCGCATAGAGAGCGCCTTCATGAACCGCGAGTCCAAAGGCGAGCGTCGCGTTGCCAGGCCGCCCGCAATCGCGCCACTCCGACGTGCGATCATCATCAATGCCGAACTGCAAGTGCCGCCAGTTCGCCTGGTTCGTCGTCGCGCCCGGATTGCTCTTCAGCGTGAGATGAAAGCCGCGTCGCTTCACGGGATCGTATTGGCTCATCAGATCGCCGGGGAGACGATCCGCAGCCTCGTCTGACTTCATCCACATCGACAAAGTGAAATCACCCGCGCCAAGTTGCGGCGCATCCTTGGCCGGGATCTCCAGCGCTTGGTCCACCACAGGCCAGTGGGCTGCGAGATCACGCTGCAACTCCACTTTTCCAGTGCGAGGCCGCAGGTGCTTGTCGAGAAACGCATACGCCGCCTGACGCTCCGCAGCAGGGAAGGCATGACCGGCATCGGGATAACGCACCGCGAGCCGGTCCTCGGCCTGGAACACCTCGCGATACACCGGAATGGCCGCCGTGAAGCAATCGCGCACGCCGGACACCTCGAAGTCCGGCGCATCATGCAGCGGCGCGTTCACAAACACAGCGCGCGGTGCCAGCGCGGCCAGCACCTCGGTGAAATCGAAGGGAATCTTCGCCGGCACATCGCCATACACCGACTTGATGCGCGGCATGTAGTAGCGGCTGCTCCAGGCGCGCACGTCGCCGCCATTGTGTTTCGCGAAGACATTGAACCCGCAGCTCGACACCACCGCCTTCACCCGCTCATCAAATACGGCCAAAAACAGCGCATTGTGCCCGCCGAGCGAGTGTCCGATCACGCCGATGGCCTCCGCATCGACAAACGGCAGCGATTGCAGCACATCCACGCCGCGCCGGTGATTGACGATGCCTTTCATCGTCGCGCTGTCATATTTTAGCGCATACGGATCGGTCTTGTATTCCGCCGTGTGCAGCAGCGGATAGTCGAGCACGAGGCAAACATAGCCGCGCTCCGCCAGTTCATGCGCATACGCACGATCCGCGCTCGCGGTGAGGCCTGCGGGCGTGTTCTTGCCCGGCGCAGAACTTCCCGGCAGGCAGATCATCGCCGGTCGCTTGTCTGTGACGCTCGAGCCATCCGGCACCAGCAGCCATCCCGGCAGGCGGTCACCCACTTCGGCCACAAACGTCACATGCTGTCGCGTGTAGTGTCGCAGCGGTGTCTCGCCATCGATTTTGAGGTCCAGAGGCAGCGCTGACTTCTCCGGCAGTGCTCCCATCACCAGCTCCATGTTCGCCCGGATGTGCGCGACGCGTCTCGCCCAGTCCTCCGGCGACTTCACGGGCTTCAACAAGCCTTGATCGTCTTTGTAGAGCAGCAAATTCGCCCGGTCCTCATACCACGGCGCGGCTTTGGTCTGCGCCAGCGATGAAACCACCGGCAGCAGCAGCGATGACGTGAAGATGAAAGCAGTCAGTCGGTTCATAAAAGAGATCAGCCTTTCCGCAACGCTCCGAAGACCTGTGTCATCACATCCTTCAGCAGGCTGCTGTCGTTGGAGTGGCAGATGAAGCGAGCGCCTTGTTTGATGGCGCGGAGTTGCTGCTCGGTTTTGCCAAACCAACTGCCCGCTGGGATGTGGCGCTTGTCGGCGGCATCGATGACCTTCTGCACGTTGGCGATGAAGTCCGGGTGATCGTATTCGTTCGGGATGCCCATGTTCGTTGTCATGTCGTTCGGGCCGATGAACAGAGCGCTCACGCCGGGGATGGAGCAGATGGCGTCGAGATTTTCCAAAGCGCGAACGGATTCGATCATGGGCACGAACAAGGTGTCGGCGCATTTCTGCTCGATGTAGTCGCGCGTCTTGTCGCTGGGCCATTTGCCTTCTTTGATGGCACGTTCGAGCGCGACGCCTTTGAGCGGGCGATACACGGCTGCAGCGGCGAGGCGTTTGATCATCTCCACGTCTTCCGCATACGGAATGACCACGCCATCGAACGAATCACACACCTTTGCCACGTCATCGGCATCGCGGCTGTGCGTGCGCGCCAGCGTGGCGATGCCCTTCGCGGCCAGCGCATAGCGCAGCGGCATAAAGTCGGCGATGTCGAGCGCGTTGTGCTCTGCGGTGACGATCACGAAGTCAATGCTGCCATCGGGAATGAAATCAACGATAGCTGGCACGACGGCATGCTGGATCAGTGTGCCAAAGACCGTGTGGCCCTTCATCATCTTCTCTTTGAGGATACGAGCAGGCTTGGAGCTGGCGGGGCCGTAGGGAGTCGGGTTGTTCATGGTTGGAAAGGGATACGGCTTGGCTGCGGGGCGATTATCCCCGGAAAGTGCGTTCATCGGCGACCCGTAGGTTTGCAGCGCATGTTCACCTTCCCGAGCAGCACTTCCAGCCACCACCGCCGCAGCTTTCTGAAGGCGGGGGCGATGGGTGTTGGGTCGCTGACGCTGACGGACTTGCTGCGCGCAGAAGCGGCGGCTGGCGTGCGGTCTTCGACGAAGGCGGTGATCAACATCCATCTCGATGGCGGTCCGCCGCAGATGGATCTCATCGATCCGAAACCGGACGCGCCGAGCGAGATTCGCGGCGAGTTCAAATCGCTGCCGACGAAGATTCCGGGGCTGCATTTGACCGAGCTTCTGCCGCGATTGGCGGCGAATGCGGACAAGTATGTCTTCCTGCGCTCGCTCAGCGGCGCGATGGGGAATCACGATGCGTTTCAGTGCCAGTCAGGCTTTGGTGACAAAGATCTGGCCTTCATCGGCGGACGTCCGGCTATGGGCTGTGTGGTGAGCAAGCTGCTAAGCACCTCGAAGGACTCCGCGCCGGCCTTTGTCGATCTCATGCAAGGCCGCCCGCTCGTGCGCAATAGCGCTAGGCCTGGCTTTCTCGGCACCCCATCCTCAGCGTTCCGTCCAGACATCTCGCATCTGTTTGAGCGGCAGTTGGAAAACGGCATGAAGGCCGAGTTGGCGCGTCGAGGCTCGGGCCACAATCAAAGTCTCGCTCTGACGAAAGGCCTGACGGTCGGACGGCTCGAAGACCGCGTGTCGCTGCTGCGTGATCTCGACACGATCCGCCGCGACATCGACTCCAGCGGGTCCATGCACGCGCTGGATGAGTTTAATCAACTCTCGCTCGGCATTTTGACCTCCGGCCGATTCGCAGCGGCGATGGATCTGAGCAAAGAAGATCCCAAGGTGCTCGAACGCTACACGCCGCGCATCATTCGCCCTGCGGATGCCTTTGGCTCGATGGAAAGCCCGAAGTGCGCGCAGAAGTTTTTGCTCGCACGTCGCTTGATCGAGGCCGGTGTGCGTTGCGTGAGCATCTCCATCAGCGACTTCGACACGCACTCGCGGAATTTCTCCGCCATGCGCTATCTAGGTCCGCTCATTGATCACGCACTGAACACGCTCGTTACCGATCTCGATGAACGCGGCATGCTTCAGGACGTGATGATCATCGTCTGGGGTGAGTTTGGCCGCACGCCGAAGATCAATGACAAAGCAGGCCGCGATCATTGGCCGAAGGTGGCCATGGGCATCATGGCGGGTGGTCATCTCAAAACCGGTCAGGTCATCGGCGCGACGGACAAACACGCCGCCGAGGCCACCGAGCGGCCTGTGCATTATCAGGACGTCATCGCCACGCTTTACCATCACCTCGGCATCGACGCACGCGGCACCACGCTGACCGACACGACAGGCAGGCCGCAGTATCTCGTCGATCTCGGTCAGCCGATTGCGGAGCTCATTTAAAGTGGTCCGCTAGGCCGCAGACCTTGCGTGGCGTGCGGTGTGCCGTCTGGAGGTCACTTCGCCACCGTCTTCGCTGCACGCTCCACTTTGCGATACAGGAAAGCATCGCTGGTGAGCAGCGAAGTGATGAGGGCTTTCATGCTGCCGCCGTTGTTGCGGTAGGCGGCGTGGGCGGCTTGGAGGATGGAGGCGTCGTTGAGGGTTTCGTTGCGGCCCATCCAGAAGCGGAAGGCGTGGCGGACGAAGACTTGCTCGACGCGTTGGCTGTTGGCGAGTTTGGTGATCATCTCGAGCGCGTTGGCGACGGGGCCGTCGAGGGTGGGATCGCCGCTGTCGATGATCTCGCCGGTGGTGTTCACGGGCTTGCCCAGATCGGTGGTGCGGAAGAGGCCGGCGTGGTTATACATCTCGAAGGGCAGTCCGAGTGGGTCCATCTTCTGGTGGCAGGTCCAGCAGTATTCCGCCTTCGTCACACGCATGCGCTCGCGGAGGGTGTTCTCGGGTTCGGCCGGGAGTTGGGCATCGACGGTGATCGGCACATCGGGAATGCCGCCGCCGAGCAAGCGCTCGCGGATCCAGATGCCGCGATGGATGGCGTGGTTGTCCATGGCGTCGGATTGCGAGACGAGCCATGCGGGATGGGTCAGGATACCGAGGCGCTGGCCTTCTGGAGCGGTGGCGAGGATACGCTCGGGCTTCAAGGAGCCGCTGCCAAAGGAGGGGCGGCTGACGCGGGCTAGGGTGGCGGGGCCTTCGAGTGGGGCCGGGGCGACGTCCATGTTTTCGCCACCTTGCTTGCGTGCCTTCTTCGTGTTGTCGTTGGTCTTCTCGGCTGCGGCCAGCAGCCTTCTTTGGCGGACGAGGGAACGCTGGGGAGTCGGGTCTCCAGGGTTATTCTTTAACTGGGCTTCCAAGGCGGCGATCTCGGCCTTGAGCGCCTTGATCGACTGGAGCTTCGCCTCCTGCTCCTTGGCTTGCTCCTTCGCTTGCTGGGCGTCGGCGGCCTGCTTGGTCGCCTTGGCAGCGGCCTGCTCTTCCTTGGTGCGTTGCGTGCCGAAGTAGGTGGCGTCTGCTCGGGTCGCGACCAGGCGCTGCGTGGTCAGCAGCTCCTTGAGGACATCTTTGTCTTCTTGCAGGATCAGCTCGATGAGGCGGTCCGTGCTGGCTGCGGCGTCGAACATGGCGGTGTAGTGGCTGGTGCCGCGATTGGAGACGCCGGTCGCGGCCAGCGCTTTGGCATCTTTGCAGATGTAGCCCGCCAAATCGTAATCGAAGTAGTCGCGGAAGAACTGCAGGATGCGTGGCTTGCGGATGCTGTCGTCGGCGAGCATGCGGGTGACCTCGCGCTGCACATCGTCACGCGTCTTCATGCGACCATCGATGATCGCCCGGCGCAGAGGTTCGTCGGGCTTGAGGTAGCGCAGCGCGTGGTTCACGGCCAGTCCCAGCTCCCAATCCTGCAGCATCACGCGACCGTGCTCGTCAGGCTTGCCATTCTCCACCAGCTCCGGGCGGAACAAGGCATCGCGGTCGAGAAAGATGGACGAGAGGCCCATGAAGACGCCGTCTTCCTTGCCGACCTTGGCAATGCTGTCTTTGACGACTTGGAGGTAGCTGTCGGACTCCGCTTTGTTCGGCGGGCGGAAGGTGAGGGCTTCAAAAAGGTAGTCCACCGTGGCACGCAGGCTGTCGTCGGTGACGTCAGGTGCCTTCATCAAATCGTAAACGGGAGTCAGCGGGCGGAGGACCTTCGTGCTGTAAACAATGGCGGTTGGCAGTCCGCGTAGATCGCCCGGAGGTTTGACCTTGTCGTAGGTTTTGGGGTCGTCGGTGATTTGCTCTTTCATGCCGACGAGACTGAGCGGGCCGTAGGCCATGAATTGGAGGATGTCCTCCGCCTTGCCGAGGATCTGCGTGGCCTCGGCGCTGTTGACCGTGTAGAAGTCGGGGTAGTTCTTCAATCCGGTCTTGCGAGCCGAGGACAGCACCACAGGCACGCTTTTCACAGCGGTCGCATAGGCCACGGTGCCGCCCACCACGCTGAGGATGTTATCCACGCCAAAATAGAGCTTCAACTCGCCGCCGTGGTTCGTGGGCACCGCATCGCCGTGGGTGCGGAGGCCGGGGTTTGCGGGATCGTATTTGGGTTCGGTGTTGATCAGCTCATTGAGTCGCGTGATGTGCTCCTGGGGCGTCACTCGCCAGATGCGTGCGGGTGAGGAGGTCGGCATCAGTTGGATGCCGTCGGGCAGTTTGCCAAAGAGCAGATCGTGATCGACGAAGTTGGCCTTTTTCGGGTCCTTGTGCGCCTGGAAGCCGCCCTTGTCCTTCATGGCGGCCTGCAACTCACCGATGATCCAATCCGAGAAGTGCAAGCGGTCGATGACTGGAGGCTGAGTCTTCTTCTTGGGCGGCATTTCCTCCAGCGCGATCTGTGCCCACACGGACTTCCAAGTGGCGGCGTTGGTCTCATCCACCGCAGTGAGTTCGCTGAGGTTCAGATCGCCCTTTTGCGTGTCGTTGTCGTGGCAGTCGAAGCAGTGTTGTTCGAGGAAAGGCAGCGCGAGGTCTTTGAACTTCGCCTGAACGGGCTGGCCCGGTGTGTAGGTGTCCGCAGCCAGAGCAGGCAACGCGATTCCGCCGCCGAGCATCATCACGATGAGAGAAACTTGGCGGGTCGTTGGAGAACTTGTGGCTCGGTTGATCATGGGGGGCTGGAGCAAAATGGAGAGGTTTTTATTCTTCCCGCAGATTCAGGGAGGCCCGCAGATTATTTTGAATTTCAATCTGCTGGCCTCCTTGAATCTGCGGGAGATCAAAGTGCGGCTGCTTGTAAAAAATGGAAGTCAGTTGGGTGAGGCGGCTCAGCTAGGTCGCGGTGAAGGCAGTCAGTTGGTTCCAATGCAGATGACCTCTTTCATCGTGTGCATCCAGAGGCGGCCATTGGCGTAACTGAACGATGCGAGCGTCCAGGTCTCACCTGCGGGTCCGAGGTCATTGATCGCGACGAGGGCTTTTTCATCGAGCGTTTCGGCAAAGGCATCGATGACATAAACGGTGCCGTTCATGATGGGGAAGAACAGGTGGCGATTGACCAGAATCGGGCTCGCGGCGGAGACATGGCCCCAACCGGTGCCCTTCGCGCGTTTGTCGGTCGCGATGTCGATGCCGCGTGAGTTCTTTGTGTCATTCGGGAGGGCGTCACGCTTCTCCCAGATTCGCTTTGGCTCAGGCCCGGCGACAAATTGTGCGGGGACGCGCAGGTATTCCGTCTTGCCGGTTTCAATGTGCACACGGCCGATGGCGGCGATGTCGTGGGCGAGGAAGTAGTGCCAGTCACCCGCGACGATGTTGGTCTGATTCGTCAGCGGCATCCGCTTGCCGACTTTCAGCGCAATGCCCGACTCGCGTTTGCCTGTCTCCGCGTCGGTGAGATCCACTTTGGCCGTCACATCTTGAGTCCGCATCACTTCGCCAGTGGTGCTGTCGAGCACGAGGTGGTCGGAGCCTTGAAACCAGAACACCTGCTTGGCATTCCAAAGCGAGTTGAAGGAACTTTCTCCGTTGATTTCGCGGCTCCAGAGTGTCTTGCCGCAGTCGAGCAGGGTCAGGCTCACGCCGTAGGGTTTCTCCAAAGGATCATGGCCGCCACCGCGACCATGCACCACCGCCCAGCGTCCATCTGCCAACTGCCCGGCCATGGGCGTGTTGTGGACGCAGGTGCCCGCTTCTTCGAGCCACAGGATTTTGCCGGTCTTCTTGTCGATCGCGTGCAGGTAGGTCCAGACATCGCGCGGATCGATCCCCGCCGGCACGGGCTTGTGGCGTTCGATTTGCATCCCAGCCTCTGGGTTGCGGACCTCGACCGTGATGATCTTGTCGCCCACGAGGATGGGTTCGCACTCGCGGTTCGTGTGGCGGGTGAGCGGGCGGAACTCGCGGAGCCACACGGGCTTGCCATTGAAATCAAAGCAGCCCATCGAGCCGCAGCGATTGAAGAACCAGACGTGCTCGCCATCGGAGATCGGCGCAAAGACGGTGCCGTCGCTGAAAATGCCCGCCGTCTGCACCGGGTCCGTGCCTGGAAGATCGACGGTCCAGAGAATCCTGCCCGTGTTCGCATCCAGGCAGTAGCCGACGATGTTGGGCTCCAGCCGGTCGCTGGTTTCATTCATCGGACGATGCGTCGTGACGAAGGCGCGATCACCCCAGATCGTCACCGCGCTTTGTCCGCCCTCCGGCAGCGTCGTGCGCCAGAGGATGTTTTTACCGCCCACGACCGACCACGCTAGCGGCGGCTCAGGCCCTTCGATTTTCCAGTTGAGGTTCGGCCCAGACGCCTGTGGCCAGTTTTGGGCACGGATCGGGGCAGCCAGAGCCAAAGGACAGAGAGCGGCACCCGCAGCCGCAGTCAGGACAAAGCGGCGAAAACTCACGCGAGGAAATGGGTTCGATTCAGGGCAGTGCTCATGGGGAAGCTTGGGTCGCTTCGCGGAAACGCCGCCAAGCGAGCAAACCTTCACCTTCTTTGGCAGGAACCTGAGCTTGAACAGGCGCGTGATGGCGGTCTGCGAGTCCTTACCGCCGCAGCGCATTAATCAGCTCATCGAGCTTGTTCAGCACATCCTGCATCTGACTCTGGTTGTAGCTGCCATCGGCTCCTTGGCCGAGTGTGCCGACGCCGTTGCTGTTGTTGCTCGTTTGGGCCAAGGCATTGGCGATGGCGTTGTTGAGGTCGTTGATCGTCGCTCGCTGCTGGATGTCGGCGTTGAGCGAGGTGAGTTGGCTGCGCATCTCGGCACTGGAAGCAGGCGAGTTGTTCGCGGGTTTGGTCGGATCGAATGGCATAATCGCAGGAACGTTGAAGGGTTCGACAGATGAATGGGGACAGGAGAATGGATGAAGATCGGAAGTTTATTCTTCTGTCCCCATTCTCCTGTCGATTGGATTGGTCCTTACGGACTGACCGTGACCTTCACCACATCGGTCCAGTCGCCGTTGGGGGTGCCTTTGTCCCAGAAGCGCATGCGGTATTCGCGCACTTCGGGAGTTGCCGCCACAAGTAGCGGACGCTCGTCAATGTAGGGGCTTTCGGTGTCGATGGCGAGGAACTCCCACGCGCCGGTGCCGCGACGGCCTTCGATATACACGCCCATGTGGTTGTATTTGTAGAAGCTGAGTTTCACGCATTGGCAGCCGCCGCCTTGGATGAGTTCGGCGCTGAACTTCGGCAGCGCTTTCTCGGTCTCGGCGGAGCCGACGATGCCGAGGTCGGTGCCGATGGCTTCGGTGTAGCCTGCACTGAGTTTCATCTTGGCGATGAGGGCAAAGATGCGTGTCAACGTTCCGGGCAGCGCGGCGGTGACGCCTGCGGGCAAGGCGGGTGCGGTGAAGGTAGGCAGCACCATCGGTGTGCTGCCTCCACCGGCGAGCACGTCGTCCACGGCATCGGTGGTGCTGGGGGAAAAGTTGCGCACGGCACTCAGCCAGGTGCCGAGGACGTAGTTGGCGTATTTCGCGTCGTTCACGCTGGCGGTGATGTCGCCCGCGATGACGCCGAGGGCGGCTCCGTGGATAGGCAGTTTCACGGCGTAGTTGTCGAGCCAGTTCACTTGGTCGCCGATGCGGCTGGGGTAGTAGGTTTGTCTTCTCATTTTGGTGCGGTTGTTCGATTTGGTTTGGGGTGAAAAGTAGTCGGACGGCTGGTCCCAAGTGCCGCTGTCCCATTGGCCGTTATCCCAGTTCATGGAGTCGAGGTTCGGGGTTGAGGGGTCTGCAAAAATTGGGCGATACCGCCGCGTGCGGGGTGGCGGGTCGCTCTCGCGGGATGACGACCGCGCCGTGCGGTAGCGATACCTTTTGCCGGGGTATGAATACCCATCGCGGCGGTGGCTCTACCATGCCGCGCGGTAGGGCTACCTTTTCGTCCGGGGAACCGTCCCATTTCGTTCGGTAGGGATACCGCACGGCGGGGTAGGCCTACCCTTTGCGCCGGTAGCGCTACCCGACGGCGCGGGGTCGCTACCCTGGTCGCCATCCGCGCTACCGGAGCGTCCGGTAGCCATACCTTTTGGCGCGGTATGGCGATTGGAGGGCAAAAACGGCCTCCCAAGGCGGAAAAGCGTGTTTTGGAGGTCAGCGGGAGGTTCATGGCGTGCGTCGGGTGTGACGCTCGCCATTGGAGCACAGCCCCCGGCGCTGCCGTTAGTCAATCATAGGTGACGGCCCTTACCGTAGCTTCGGTTGGCAACCGAAGTTCCCCGTTTTCAAACCACTTCGATTGCCAATCGAAGCTACTCATCGTCCTCCAGCTCCCCGGTGAACTGCTCCAGCGTCATGCCGAGTCCGTGGCTGATCTGCGCGGTGACGGGCAGTGTTGGATTGGCTTTGCCACGCTCGATTTTCCCAAGGTATTCCCGACTGACGCCACTCTCGCGAGCGAGGCCATATTTGCTCAGTCCGCAACGCTCCCGAAGTTCCTGAAGCCGACGCGGCAGCCGCTCGCGGATGCGCTCGGCGTAGTCGTGGGCATCGTGGTTGTCATTCGAGGGCATGGGGAAACTCAGCTATTGGCCAAGACATCCGGGTTTTGAGCAAACTCAGACTGCCGAAAGGTTGTTTGCCACCACGACATTGGCTTTCTCCGAGTGCTCGACACGAAGCGTGCCTGTGATGAGGTTTTCGGTGATGATAGCGCTGCGCACGGCTTCGCCGAGGGTGATCTGGGGTTTGTCTTCTTTGAACTCGCAGCCTCTCACCAGCAGCTTGCCGCTGTGGCTGTGGATGGCAGCGCGGTCGTTGTGGCGGGACCAGTGGACGAAGGTGCAGTCGCTGAAGCCGAGCGTGCCCGTGCCTTTGATGCGGGCGATCTGATTGCACGGCCCCCAGAAGCCGCAGTTGTTGAAGCGCACGCTGCCGGTGTGCGACTCGGCCACGTCGATCATGATGGCTTCTCCGGGAAAGGCGACGAACTGACCGTTGGTGATCAGCAGGCCGAAGGGCGCGGTTTCCTCGATCTTCACCGCGATGCCACAGGCGTCGGCGGCGATGCCAAGGAAGCTTCCGTGGCTGGGGCCGCGTGTGGGACCATCGCCATGCGTGATGAAGCGGTAGCCGGTGCCGAAGCCCCAGCAAAAGGTGTTGGTGCACATCTGCCAGTCGCTGCGGCCAAACTCAAAGGCCACGGCCTCTCGCTGCACATACTTTCGGATGGGGGAGTTCGCGTCAGGATTCCAGAAGGGCCAGAAGTGGACGTTCTCGATGCGACCCACGTCTAGGTTTTGGCTGACGAAGATCCCGCGATGCAGCACATCGCCATACACGTTGCGGATGAAATGCCTTCCGGTGACGCGATGGCCGAAATCAATGCCCTGGTAGCTGTTGGCGAGAAAGACATTCTCCACCGCGCAGTTGTCCGCGCCTGCCGCCGCTGAGGCGATGGTCCAAGGATACGCGATGGGCGGGTCTGTGGGCTTTTGACGCGGATGATGGATGGCGAGGCCGCGCACCGCGCTGTTTCCCGCGAGTCGGATGAAGGCCGGTGCATTCGGGTCGCCATGACCATGAGTGGTGAGCAGATTCGATCCCGCTGCCGAGCCCGCCACACCCGGCGGCCCCTTCCAAGGCTGCGAGATGGGCGCACTCCAGGTGCCCTGCAAACAAACGCCATGCGGCACCAGCAGGCTGCCTCCGAGCAGATAACTGCCTGCCGGAACCCAAACCCGACCACCGCCAGCCGCGTGCGCGGCATCCAGCGCCTGTTGAAAAGCCGCCGTGTCATCGCTCGTGCCATCACCCTTCGCTCCGAAGCTGCGGACGTTCAGATGATCGGGGCCGATGGACTCCGCCTCAGCCGCCTGCGCGGAGGAAGCGACCGAAGCCGCGAGCAAGGCTAGGCCAGCCGTGGTGAAGGCCTCGCGGCGTGTGGTGGGTGATGCGGGATGATTCATGGGGGAAAGGGAACGAAATGCGGTTTTCTACTGCTTGTTCTTGGTGTCGGGAAAGTCGTTCGCTTGCTTTTCCACCCGTCCATCCGCGTGCGCGATGATAGTCAGCACATGATCTTGAAAACGAATGCCATTGATGGTGAGCGAGGGCCAGTCTTTCGGCAGGCGGAGATGCAGTTCGTAGCCTTCGGCGTTCGCTTGGAAGCCGAGGAAGCCATGGAGCATCACCTGCGGCACGAGCACGCTTTCGAGGAACTCCTGGTCCATGCCGAGGCCGCCGGCGGGGCCGCCGCCTTGGAGGGTGCCGCGGCCGGGCTTGGCGTAGTAGGCGCGGTAGCCACCTTCGCTTTGCACTTCGCGGAACCAGGCGAGGATCTCGCGCAGGCGCTTCCACGCATCGTCGGGGCCGTTCGTGTGCAGTCGCGCCATCACATCGTGAAAGCTGAAGCCGAGCACGGCACCGCCATCCTGAATCTGGCCGCCCCAGGGGATTTGTTCGGGGTTCGACCACGGCCAGACGTAGGTGTCGATGTTGCGCCGCGTTGTGGCTCGCGGAGCGAAGCGCCAATGATAAATGTCCGCGCCGCGCGAAGTGTCGGCGGCGATCTCGCGTTTGCCATCGAGCCAGTCGAGGATGCTGCGGGCCTGCTCGGGGCTGGCGAGGCCGTAGTGGATGGCTTCGAGGTTCACGAAGGTGAAGCCGAAGTCGTAGGCGCGACCGGTGACATCGATCCAGCCGTTGAAGCGACCCGTTTCGGCATTCCAGAAGCGCTTTTGAAAATCAGTGCGAACGGCGTCGGCGAGCATCGTGAGGTCTTGTGCATCGAATGGCGTGCCATCGGCTGGGATCTGCCATTCGGCGTGGGCTTGGATGCTTTTTTCGAGAGTGGCCATCGCACGCAGCGCATCGTGCAGATAAGCCGTCGCCATCGCGTCGTGAGCGCCGAAGGGCACGAGGTCGTAGTAGTTGTTTCCCACGCCGAGACCGGCGCGGATGGACTTTTGGCCGTCAGGCCCGATCACGAGCCCGCTGCGGCCATCGTGGCCCACCCACGGGACAAAGACATGCTTCTCCTCGCGCACGCGAAACTCCGTCAGCGCAAAGTGCAGCGCCTTTCTCATGCGCCCGATGTTTTGCCGCAGGAACTCGACATCACGCGTCCACGCGAAGTAATCGCCGCAACCGCGCAGGAAGAGCGCGTTCGTGATCGGATGCCGCGTGTCGATGGCAGCGATGATGGATTTTAGATCGATCTCCGCGCCCGCTGCATGATCGAGTCGCAAACGATAGCGCGTGAGCAGTCCCGCGTGCGCCGGATGCCGGTAGAGCGGCACGTTCGCGTATTGCATGGCCTGCGGAGCGGGAAAGGACACCACGCGACCCTCCGGCCACGTCGGCTCGCCCTCCAGCAGCCACTCGATGCCTGCCCGCGACTCCGTCTTCAACCCACGCGCTGCCCATTCCACCCGCGCAAACGGCGCCACGATGGTCCCGCAGCGAAACGGCGGCGTGGAGATCGTCACCACGTCCGCCGTCGCCTTCAATTTCAGCCCGGCCACCGGATCGATGCCGATCACCTCAGCGCCCGTGATTTCCCAGCCTTCCGTGCTCGTGAGCGGCTTCAAGCCGAGCATCTGGATGGCCCAGGCTTCATCCGCCACGGAGAAATGAAAGCCCGGCCCACCACTCTGCTGCCACGCAGGAAACGGCCAGCCCTCGCTGTGCGCCATGCCGCGATGCTGCTGCATCGACACATAGCCCTCCGCGTCGATCCGGCGGTTCAGCAACGCCGCGCGATACTGCGCACGTTTCTTCTCTGACGCCCAAAGCGTCGCCATCGGCAGCCAAGCATCCCACAGCGTGCACTCCGAGAACGCCGCATCGTGATGCAACGCATGCAGCTCGTTCAGCGCCTTCATTTCTGCCTCGTGACCGGGGACGATGAACTGCGGCAACTCCGCAGCATGAAGCGCGAACGAGGAGAAAAGGAGCGTGAAGATAGTTCTCATTTTTTTCATGTCTCGTGGTTGTTGTCGTTCATCACGGTGCGGACGGCTCTCTTCACGGTTTCGCCGGAGGTGCGGCTTCGGGGGGCTTGGCGGTGATTGGCTCTTCGGCGTTGCCTTGGAGCACGAGGCGGCCTTGGCCTCCTGATTCGTCGGTGACGGGCTGGCCTTTGAAGCGCACGGCATTGCTGGAATACACCAGTCGCTCGCAGCCGGACCGCAGATGTAGGCCGGTGCCTTGGGAGTCGATGGCGTTGCCCGTGATGCTGACGATCTCCCCGCCGCCGATCATCACGGCTGGAGCGCCGAATGACTCGTGCCGACGGTCCAGTGTGCAGCCGGTGACGGCGATGGAGCGCCCGCCTTCCACCTGAATCGTGGGTGCGCTGCTGCACTGAATCCAGACGCCGTTCACTGCGACGACCGCTCCTTTTTCGCGCACGCGCAGACCGAGATGATGACTGAGATGCGACCCGGCGGAGAAGGTCAGTTTGTGCTCGCCGACGATGTCCAGCGAGACGCCGGTGATGTAGTCGGACGAGCAGTTCACCAGCGTGCCCCAAGTGCCGTGATTGGTCACGCCGGGCTTTTCCTCGTCGAAAAGGTAGCCGGTTTGGGCGCTGATGACGAAGCAGTCGCTCAGCCGGATGTCATCGCACTTCTGCAAGTGGAAGCCGATGCCTTCCTGCGCAAAGCGAGGCACGTCCGGCGAGAAGACCTCGATGTTGCGCAGCACGGTGACGTCGAAGTTGTTGCCGATGTGGACGCCCTTTTTGTGGACGCTGCCCATCAAGATGTTCTCGATGGTCGTCCGGCTGGTGATCGATTTGCCGTCCCAGCCGATGCCCACCCACGGGCTGATGATGCGCATGGCGTGGATGCGGGTGCAGGGGCCCGCCAGCTCGATGGCTGGAGCCGCCTTCTCGCCGGGACTGCCGCTGGGCCAGGAGCAGTGAATCTGCAAGCCATCCACCGTGGCGCCCTCGCCGAGGCGGATCGCGGTGCCGCTCTCGCTGCGAACGACCAGCGTGGGCAGCACCATCACGTCGGCACCGAAGGAGGCATTCGGCTCGCCGGTCAGGCGTTGGGCATTCAAGGCCAATGGCTGCGTGATGACGTAGCTGCCCTGCGGCACGCGGACCGGGAGTTTCAGCTTCGCCCCCTCTGCAATCGCCGTGTGAAAGGCCGCCGTGTCATCAGTCGAGCCGTCTCCCTTTGCGCCGAAAGCGCGGACATTGAGTTCCAGCGGCTCGGCTGCGCTGCCGAGTGAGGTGCAGAGGCTGAGGATGAAGAGGGTGAGGGTTTGTTTCATGACTGGGTGGTTGACTGGACAGGGATGCGAGGGTTTTAAGCAGTTGGTTTTGAAGTCGGGAGATTCGCTCGGATCCTGCGGGCAGCATTCATGGGGTGGGTTCTCCAGCGAGTGCGAGGGACTTCAGAACAGGCGAAGTCGTGGCGTCGTCCTTGGTGGTCAGTGTGATGACGATGCGGGCTTGAGGCGCGGGTTTCAGGCCGTTGATCGCGTTAGATTGATCGCCGGATTTCAACGTTAGATCGCGCGTCTCGGCCACGGTCTCGAATCCGTCGTGGGAGGTTTCCACCCGCGCGATGATCGTTCCATCGTGGAGGTCAGTGCTCGTGCAGAGTGTCGTGAGGCGGACGTTCTGGCCCCAGTCGCAAGTTGTGGTGGTGTAGCGGCCGGTCTGAGCGCCGAGTCGGGCAGGAGGGTGCGGGGCATAATCTCTAGCGACGGCGAACTCCTCAGGTCTGAGCGCGGCGCGGTGGATCGCGATTTCGTCGAGCGCGCCATTGAACGGAAATCCGCCGCCGAATGATCCCAGGGTGAGCGGTGATGGGCTGCTCGATGCGCTGATTCCGGCGATACTTTGCGACACACTATCCGGCTTCCCGTCGAGATAGAGAGTGAGGGTTTGCATATCACGGTCGAAGACGGCGGCGGCGTGATGCCACTTTGCATCGGCGGCATCCGCCGCTCCGGTGGCTTCAACAAACTGGTTGCCGTCCTGCATGATCCAGGCAGAGAGCCTGCCGTCTTTCACGCCCAGCGAATAGGCACCGGTCCGCGCAGCGATGACCTGGTTTCCTGACGCGGCGGTTTGGAACCATGCCTGGATCGTGAAACTCTCCATGGGCTTGAAGGCGAATGGTTCGACATTGCCCACGGCGATATGGGTGCCGCCCTGGAACCGAGCGGCGGCCGGTTTTCCGTGGCGGTCAGCGGACTGGACTTCCACCTTGCCGATGATGCGGCCTGGAGTCGTGTATTCGCTGCCATCGGCAATCGTGTCGCCCGGAGCATCGTCCAGTTTCCAAAGGCCCCTCAGCGGGCTGGTCGAGACCCTCTTTAAAGTGACGCCCTCCCCCTTGCGAATGTCGATTTCCGGCGTGGCCGCCCAGCCGCTGCCGGTTTCAAACGTGCGGTCAATATAAAGCGCGGCTTCCGGCGAGGTGCCGGCATGGACGCCCCATGTGAGTTCGGTGGGCGGCGTGAGCGCGCGTCCGAGTTCTTCGATCTTCACGTTTTTGCCATCAATCGTCACCCGCTTGCGCATGCCAAGATGCATCACTTCGGCAGAGATTTTCTGCAGGCTGGCTGGAAGGACCGGATTCACCTCCAGTTTGTCATTTGCCTGACGGATGCCGAGGAGGCCCTGCACTAGTGCGCCGGGCCCAGCGATGGCATCGGAGAGAAACGGCTCGTCGCCTGCGCCATAGCCGATGCGTCCGTCCTCCATGACCCAGTTGTTTCCGATGAAGCCCTTCTCACCGGTGAGGCGGGTGCCCTCGGCGAACTTTTGCAGGCGGTTCCATGCGCCATTGGCATCGCCGATCGCTGCGCGGGCCATGATTTCCCAATAGGTCATGCAGAGGAACGACCCGCCGTTCATGTAGTTTCCGAAGCCCTGATTTGCGGGATGATGCCAGTTCACGCTGAAGGGCACCGGCCAGTAGGCGGAGCGCGAAGCGTAACCGGCATAGCCATTCTCGCGTTCGAGTTCGGCGATGCGCTTGTCGATGGTAGCGATGAGCTTCTTTCCCTGTTCCGGCGAGGCGATGCCAAAGGCGACTGGCGGGAACTGGCAGAGGTCGGCGGCATAGGCGATCTTCGTGCCGTCGGGTTCAATCCAATCCACATAGCGTGCTCCGCCCGGGGCTTCCTCCCACCAGAGCACGCGGTTGATCGCCTCCTTGAGCTTGGCGGCCTCGGCTTCGGTCGTAGCAGCTTGCGCGGTATTGCCAGCCGCACGCTCCATGCCGACGAGATCGATCAGCGCACGGTAGAGGAACGCGTTATGATAGGTCGTCACCCCGCGGGCATGCATCGCGTCATAATACCAATGCGACACCCCAGGAAGCTGCACCAGCCCGGCGGCATTGCGCTGACCCAGATACCATGCGACCGCACGGCGGTAGAACGGCAGGTTCTGGCGGACAAACGCCAGGTCGCCGGAGTAGAGGTAATAAGCGCGCCCGCCGATGACCTGGATGATGTTGTCGTCGGTAAAAGCACCGGAGATATTGTAGCCGAAGCGCGTGAGCCCCGGCTCGAACTCTGTGCCAATGATCATCTGCAAGTTGTCGCGGAACGCGCGTGATAGTTCATGGGGCCGCGACGAGGCGGTATCCGGCGCGGGCGCACCTGCAAGAAACGGCAGGCCTTTCATCCACGAGGCACCGCCGTAATACCAGCCATCCGGCTCGTTGCCGAAATTGTAATGCACTTGATCGTTGATGCAGCCGCCGTTGAAGAGGGCACCATACCAGGAGCACAGGGTGTCGATGGTTCCGCTGGGATCCTCCGCCTTCACGGCGAGTTGGTGCCCGCTTGCGGCGGCGGGAACGGCAGTGATCCTCAGTCTGGTCTTTTCTTTTTCGCCTGCTTTGTAAATCCGCTTGGCATTCGGATGGGAGACGATCCCCGCCTCGCTGAACCATCCGAACTGACCCCGTCGGTAGAGATGCCCGCCCTCGACACCGAAGCGCAACTCGCTGTCATTTTGCCATGTCGTGAACAGCTTCAAGACAGCCCAGCCTCCCGGCTCGGTGACGACCACATTGTTTTCCAGAGCGAGTTTCGCTGCCATCGGCAGTCCCTTGCCAAAATCATTGCTATCGTAGCCCGGACGGTAAAATGGATTGAACCAGCCTTTCACCTTGTCCGGCGCGATCCAGAACGTCGTGGCTGCCGCATTGGGGAGAACAGTGGAGGGGTTTCCAGTAGTCGGACGATTGCTGAAAAACAGGGCAGGAGTGCCGGTGGTGGTGGTCGTGAGATCAAGCAGCCAGGTGCGCTCGACTGTCCAGACGAGATCATCGCCCTCGATTTTTAGCGTCCAATCCTCCTTCGCAATCGGTTCGCCATTCTCATCGGTCAGGGTCACTCCGCGCAGCGTAACGCCCTTGGCAGTTTGCTCCACTGACTCCGGCGCTCGGTTGCGGCTCTCAAACCGGCGGCCTGTCTCATCCACCGCAAAAGTGAGAGCTTGGGTGGCCCACGCTGGCATCGAGCGCATCCATGGCACGCCTTTAGGAGAAAGCAGTGAGTGCGCTTCAAGCGACCCGTTCCCACGCCGTAGAGTCAGGGAGGTGAGGCATGGCTGGATGGTGTCGATCTCGACTCGCCCAAAACGTCCTTCTAGGCGCATAGTGGTCCCCATCGGCGCGGCCAGTTTCGTCTCACCTTTTCCCGACAGCGTCGCGAGAAATAGCAGCAAAGCCAAGGGATAGGGGAAGAGGGGCTTCATGGTTTTCATCAGGTTCAAGCCTCACACCTCGCTGAGATTGTCCCGCACCACGGTCTTGCCCTTCGCTTTGTTGATAACGCTGAAAGGAGCACGTGAGGAGTTGTCGCTGATGTTGGCCAAGGCGACGCTTTCCTCGAGCACGACATGGTCACGAGCGGCGTGGCCATCAATGAACTCGCAGCCGCGCACTTGCAGGCGGCCTGCCTTGGCATGGATGAGCGGGCGGGGCGTGTTGCGCGGGTCGATGCAGTGGATGTGGCAGTCGGTGAAGCTGACCTTCCCGCCGCCTTCGATGAGCGCGAGGCCGACTCCGTTGGCGGCGTGCATACTGCCGAACAAACCGCAGGCGGTGAACTGGAGTGGCGCGTTGTTGGTCGCCTCGACGATGATGTCGCCGTAGATCTGCGAGTTCACGAAGCGCGTGCCGCTGTGGCCCTGCATCTCCACCACATGCACGGCGCGATTGCAGCCGTCCGCGCCTCCGCCGATGATCTGCGCATTGCCGCCGCCCTGATAGGCGGGATGCGGCCCGCAGCAGCGCACAAACTGGAAGCCCGTCTCGTAGTCAATGCAGAAACAACTCGTGAAATGCTGCCAGTCGGCGCGGCCAATGATGAACGCCTTACCCTCCTTGCGCCGAAACTCCGCTACTGCACCACTCGCGCCCCAGAAGGGCCAGAAGTGGACGTTCTCCACGCGTCCGACGTCAATGCAGTGATCAATGAACAGCCCGCGAAAAAGAGGCGCACCGTAGAGATTGCAAATGTAGTGACGGCCCGTTGCCCGCCCTCCGAAATCGACGGCTTGATAGGGATTGATGAGCAGAATGTCGATGATGGAGCAGTTGTCCGCGCCCTGGAGCGAGGAACTGATCGTCCACGGATAGGCAACAGGTGGATTCGTATCGGTTTGCTCAGGATAAAACACGGCGATGCCCTTGATCGTGGCATTCATATTGAGCTGGATGAACGGCGTGCCGTCGGCCTTGCCCGCGCCATCGACCGCGAGCAACACGCTGCCGGCGAGTTGAGGTTTGTTCTCGGGATTGTCGCTGCGCCACGGCGTGGTGGGCGGGGCTGTGAATATGCCTTCCAAGGTGACATTGTGCGGCACGATGAGATGGGTGGCGATGAGGTAACGCCCCGGCGGCACGAAGACGGTGCCGCCTCCCGCCTGATAGGCTTGGTTCAGCGCGGTCTGAAAAGCCGCTGTGTCGTCCGTCGTGCCATCACCCGTCGCGCCAAAGGCGCGGACATCGAGGTGATGGTTGGACATCGCAGTGGCAGTATCGGCTGCACGGGTGGACGTGGCGAGTGATGCGCCGAGCACGGCAAGTCCGGCGGTGGTGAGGGCGTGGCGGCGGGTGGTGTTTGTTGGTGTCATCGCGTGATTTTTGGCAGGAGTTATTTGGTGCTGGAGGGTGCTTTCTCAGCGAGGGGCGCTTCGGCTTTTGGCTCACACCAAAATCTCCCGAATGACATGCCCGTGCACATCGGTGAGGCGCGTGTCACGGCCGCCGTGGCGGAAGGTGAGGCGGGTGTGGTCGAGGCCCATTTTTCCGGACCAGAGGCCGATGGTCTCATCCAGCAAACCGCGAATTTCTCGTGCAGGAGGCCAGGGGTGGCGAAGTCGCGGGCGGCGTGAAGACACGACTGCTAGAGGAGCAAACAAGACGGAAAAGTGTTTGAGAAGTTGATTCATTCGTAGCCGATGGCTTTGAGTTGTTGGTCGAAGTCCACAGGGATCACGAGGGGTGGCTTCTTGAAGGTGCATTACAGGCAACTCGTAGGGTTTAGCGCGGCTTGACCGAGAGTGTTTGGACGCGGAACAACTTCTGCGCCTCTTCGGCCGAAAGGGCGCGCATGTCGCTGGTCACGAATTTGCCGGATTGGACCGCATCCACCAGGCAATCGAGTAGAAAGCCAGCTTCAGGCCAACCATTTCTCATGCCGGCGAGCACGCGGAGCGAACAGGTGATGATCCGTCCTTTTCCGATCCGGCCTTCGTTGATGATCCCGCAGCGGAACAATTTGGTGCGCCCGCGGGGATCGGGCCATGCGGGTAGGCTTGTGTCAAAGTCCGGCATGAGTGCCCAGACGATCGGGGTGAATGCCGCGCGTTCCAGTGAATCCCTGGCCGTCAAATCCAGCGCCTCAAGGTTGGCGCCAAAGAGCCGGAAGAACTGCAAGGAAAACGTCCCGTTGTGGGGAAAGCCCTTCATGGCCGACACGTCCTCGACCACATAACCGACACTCCGGATCGAGTTCGCCCAAAACTGTGGCATGATGAGCGGATTCTGAATCGTGCCGGATTCGGTCAACAGAATGGCGGTTCCACCAGCGTTGACAAATTCGAGCGACTCGGGGCTCAGTGTTTCGGCGACCACGACCCGTGTCTTGCCAGGCTCGATGGTGGAGTTTCCAAAACGAGCATCCAGCTCGGACAGTCCGGTGAGGTTGGCGACACCACTTCCCGTGAAATCCCTCTTCTTTGCCGGAAACGCCCAGAAGTCCCACGCGTTGTCCTGCTCGACGACGGACGATTCTAGCCGCACGGAGAGGACGAGTTTCGAGGCTCGTTGCACATCGCCAGGGGCCAGTGTGATGCTTCCGATCTCGCGAACGTCTCCCGAATCGAGATTCACGCCCTGGATGATTCCTTCCTGCATCGTGCGTGGCCCATCGTTCAGTTTCCAGATGAGCTTGCCGTCTTTCACTGGCTTGGGGCCGTAGTGCGAAATGCTGAAGGCCATTGGCTTCATTTCATTTGCTCCCAAGATGCGATCTGAGCTACCCGCATTGATGAGGATCACGGTTTCGTGGTTGAACTGCAAGAATGGCTTGGGATCGGGGAACTTCTCAGGTTCATAAAACGCATTGAGCAGGCCAAGGGAAGGCGGGTCGCCCTCCACGCCACCGGGCAGATCGGTGAACAACCAGTAGTTGAAGCCATCCAAGATCGGCGACTTCCGGGCCGTCTCGTGAACCTCTTTGAGGTAGAGTTGGAAAAAGTCCACCGACCGCCGCCAAATGCCGGGATAGCGTTCGGTGATGCCGTAGTCCGCCACTTCCTTCATCTTCAGCTCCACACAGGGATCGCGACTGATGACCCCAGCGTATTGATGCGAGGTGGTGAGGCTCGGAAGACTGCCCGCATAGGAGCCGGGAAACTCGTGCCAGATGTGCGGCTTGTGCGGCGATGATGCGCTGTTCTCCATCACCGCGCTACCGATCCGCGCATCCGCGCCTTCGGTGTCAAAATGGGCCGCCGTCACTGCATCCGCTTCACCATTGAGATACAAAGCGAGCTGCCTGCCATCATAGATGACGCCGATGTGGTTCCAGTCGGCCGGTTTGAGAGAGCGGCTGGATTTGGCGACATTCGCCATCCATTTACCAATCATGACTCTGCCAGTGCCCTCTTCTCCATCCATGGACAACAAAAAGGCCTTGCCAGGTGCGGCGGATCCATAGGCGAACGGAGTGCCATAGTCCTTTAGCGCGAACGCATCCGGTTTCACAAAGAGCGACAAACTGAAAGGTTCATCATTTTGTGCAAAGGGCGTGTCTTCCCTCAGACAAAGTGCAGGCGTGACCTCACCAAATCTAGCTGCGCCGCCAGAATCGGCTGCGGGCACCACTCCGGGTAGGCCCAGGTTTTGAGCGGGCATCACTTGTTCCCAAACACCGTCGTGACCGTTCCCACTGGAGTCCCTCACTCGGCTGGAGGAGGTTTCGTTGAGCCGCCAGTAGTTCGATGGCTTCAGCGACTTCACCTTCTCGGGATAACCCGCATTTGGCCGAGCCAAGCCGGCCATCGCTTCGGGGGAAAGTGCCTGTTTGAAATACGCCACCTCGGAGATCGCTCCACGGAAGGGTTGCCGGAGTGCCTCATTCTTGGCGGGCTCAAAGTTTTCATGCCACGTCACCATGTCCGAGGGGTTTGCAATCCCAATGCCTGAATTTGCCAGAAACAGCCGCGTTGGTTCCTTGGCCTTGAAAGTATCGCGGGCATCATTCACATAGATCATCCACTCTGGAGTCGCGCCGCACTCATTGCCGGCGGACCAGACATACCATGAGGGATGATTGCCAAACTCCTTGATGACTTGCGGAACCAGTTTCCGGTAGAGAGGGATGACCTCGTTGATCTGCGGCCAATGATTCCAATAAGCCGGGGCCTCCGCCCAAATCAGGAAGCCCAATTCATCGGCGGCATCGAAAACCTCCTTGGCGGGCGTGTGGGCCAGGCAGCGAAAGGCGTTGTAGCCATACTGTTTGACGTGCTTGATCCTCTCCAGATAGACGCGCTTGTTTGGAGCCGGTGTGCCGCTCAGGACCTCAATGCAATCATCGCCCAAGCTGCGGATGAAGTAAGGGGAACCATTGAGCAGAAGCGTGCCACCCTTGCCCACGGCAATCTCCCGCATGCCAAAACGATCGCGTTTGGCATCCAACTTTTTCCCATTTTCCAAAACCATCGCTTCCACGTGGTAAAGGAACGGATCTTCCGGCGACCAGAGACGCGGCTCTTGGATCGCCACATCGATGAGCGTCGGATCGCTCATCAACTGACCATCCGCAAAATGGACTTTGCCTTGCGCGGTGGACTCCGCGCCTCCCTTGGCGGGTGTGACCACCACCGTCACATCGCCCTCCCAGGTTTTGCCTGGGGCGCTGCGCTGGAGCACGACCTTCGTGCGGGCGATTCCTCTACCAATGTTCGGGATCACGAAAAGCGTGTCCACATGCACGACCGAACGGGCTTCAAGCCATACTGGACGATACAGCCCGCCCCAGTGACCCCAGTAGTTGAACATGCCCACCGGCCCGGGCGTGACCACCGGATCCTTGTGCGGGTTGTGAACACCAACATCACTGTCCACCTGGACACTGATCACGTTGTCCGCGCCCATCGTTACCGCATCAGTGATATCAAACTCGTAGGGCGTCACGAAATGCTCGACAGCGCCCACTTTCCGCCCGTTCACGAACAGGTCGCCCCTGGCCGTCACGCCGCCGAAATGAATCCAGATGCGTTTCCCCGCCCACTCCTCAGGAACCGTGACGCTTCGCCGATACCATGCTCGCCCTTGGTAGTCGTGACGAAGATGCCCCTTGGGCTCGCCGAAACCCTGTGCCTGCCAGTTGCCAGGCACCTGGATCTTGTCCGGGTAGGCCACACCGGCATTGAACCATTTCCCCGCTGCGCCTTCATCCTTTGGGTCCATCCGGAACTCCCAGGTGCCATCCAGAGAAACAGTTGCGCGTGCAGCAGGTTGAGCGGCACCGTAACCTGCACCGTCCAGCACTAGGCCGACCCGCCCTTCCACCCTCTCAAAACGAGGATCCCCATGCAGTGCGCCATGCAGGTTTCTGCCCGACACGTCCTTCACATCCCCCTGCAAGCGATACTCCACCATCGGTGGGGGGTCCTGCGCCTGAGACAGTGAGAAGAGTTGCCCTGACAGGCAGAGAATGAAAGCCCACTTCATGGCGTCACCTCCAACGTAGGCAGCCATTCAAACCAGCCTTGGATGTGTTGTCTTATCAGTCGCTCACAAGAAGTGGCTGATTGAGAGCGGAAGCATTGAATGATCGCGCCATGAGCCTCGAGAGTTTCATTGAGCGTGTGCTCAGTGCGGATTTGGTGACGGCGGTGCAAGCCCCCCAGCCATAGCTCAAGCTCGCCTCGCATCAGACGCCACATTGCCAGGAACCGCTTGTTGCCAGATGCGGCAAGGATCAACTCGTGAAAATCCAGATCCAAACGGGTGATTTGCCGAACCGACTTGGCCCGGCGCATCGCCGCCAGGTTCCTTTCCAGTGCGGAGGAGTCCTTTCGCAGCCTTGGAGCCGCTAACCGGGCCGCCGTCGGTTCCAGCGCGAGCCGCAGCGTGTGCAGTTCCTGAAAATCCTGCGGTGTTAGCACCTTTACAAAAGCACGGCCCGTGGTGCCAAACTCCACCAACCCCTCCCGCTCCAGCGCAAACAAAGCCTCACGCACTGGAACCCGGCTCACTCCGAACCGTTCAGCCATCGCAGTCTCCGCCAGCAGCGCTCCAGGGTCTAAAGCCCCTCCGAGGATGTCTGCCCGCAAACGGGAAGTGGCTGAGTCAGATCGTGACGCTAGAGATATGGTGTTTTTCATTCTGTATACTGTTTGGAAATCAACAAACGGTATACAGAATGATTATTTGTCATTTATTCAGTTTCAGCGCACACCAACATCAGGAAGGGTTTCTTGCCAGTGACCTGTTCACGCCAGCACCTCCTTGATGACGCGTCCATGCACATCCGTGAGGCGCATTTCGCGGCCTCCGTGGCGGAAGGTGAGGCGGGTGTGGTCCAGGCCCATCTGGTGGAGGATCGTGGCGTGGATGTCATGGACGCTGACGGGATTCAGGACGGCATTCGCGCCGAACTCATCGGTCTCGCCATAGGCGGTGCCGCCTTTGAACCCGCCGCCGGCCATGAAAATCGTGTAGCCGCTGACGTGGTGGTCGCGGCCTGCTGCGGCGGTGACGGCGGGGGTGTGCGGGGTGCGGCCCATCTCACCGGCCCAGAGGACAATGGTTTCCTCCAGCAGGCCGCGCTGATGGAGGTCGGTGATGAGAGCGGCCACGGATTGCTCGGTGATGCGCGCGTTCTTCTCGTGATTGGTTTTGAGCTGATTGTGCTGGTCCCACGGCGAGTTGTTTCCGTCAAAGCTGGGGCAGGTGATTTCCACAAACCGCACACCCGCTTCGACGAGTCGGCGGGCGCGGAGGGCCTGCGTGGCGTAGAGGCGCTGATGCTCGTCGGCAGAGTCGAGGCCGTAAAGTTTGCGGATGTGCTCGGGCTCGCCGCTGATGTCGGCGATGCCGGGCACGGTGCTCTGCATGAGGAAAGCGGTCTCGTAGTTGGCGATGGCGGCTTCGATGGCTTGAGCGTCGGAGCTTTGCGCGGCGAAGGCGCTGTTTTGCCCGGCGAGCAGTGCGAGTTTGCGCTGTTGGGTCGCGGCAGTGTCACCCGGCTTGATGTTGTCCACAGGTGTGCCTTTGGCTCGCATGGTGGTGGCCTGATGACTCGCGGGGAGGAAGGAGCTGCCGAAGTTTTCCAGACCACCGTTGGGCACCCAATCGTTGTTCAGCAGCACGTAGCCCGGCAGGTTTTTGTTTTCGGTGCCGAGTCCGTAGGACACCCACGCGCCGAGGCTCGGAGCCTGTCCGCCGATGCGTCCGGTGTGGAGCAAAAGATTCGACTGACCGTGCAGAGGAATCTCGCCCACCATCGAGCGCACCACGCAGAGATGGTCCGCCACGTCCGCGAGGCGCGGTAACAAATCGCTCACCCACAGCCCGCTCTTCCCGCGCTGTTTGAACTCCCACGGACTGCCCAGCCACACGCGGCCCGCATTGGAATCCGACCGCTTCGAGGTCCAGCTTGTGCCGATGGGCTGGCCCTGATGCTTCTTGAGCATGGGCTTGTAATCAAAAGTGTCCACATGGCTCGGCCCACCGTCCATGAAGCAAAAGATGACGTTCTTCGCTTTCGCCGCGAAATGCGTGCCCGCGCTGGCCTCACGCGAAAACAATCCATTCAGCGCGAGCATGCCGAACCCGGCGGATGCCTGCTGAAGAAAGCCACGACGGGTGAAGACGGGGGCGATGCTGCCGGGACAGGTGGAGTGTTTCATGAGCTTAGCGGTAGTGGATGAACTCCTGCGTGTTGAAGATGGCGTGGGCGAGCTGGGTCCATGCGGTTTCGTCGTGCAGGAGGTCGGAGGAGGTGGCAAAATCACGGGCGGCGGTGGTCCATTGCTCCAACTCGGCGGGCTGAGGCGGGCGGGCGAAGGCTCGGGCAAACATGGCGCGGATGCGTTCCTCGACGGTGGTGTGGGGTTCCTTGAGAAGCTGCGTGGCCCAGTGTTTGGCGAGGGTGCTGACGAGCGGGTCGTTGAGCATCATCAGCGATTGCGTGGGCACGTTAGTCACGTTGCGTTTGCCGCTGGGGAGCTTGAGGTCGGGCAGGTCGAAGGCGGCGAGGAATGTCGGCGGTGCCATGATGGACATTTTCAGATAGAGCGAGCGGCGTCCGTCGCCATCGAGCGGGCCGGAGAAGAGGTAGCGTGTGGGCAGTTCAGTGGCGCGGTGAGGATTGATGGGAAGGCCATAGAGCGTGGCATCCAACCGACCAGAGACGGCGAGCATGGCATCGCGAATGCCTTCGGCTTCGAGCCGTTGGGTGGGATAATGATGGCGGAGGCGGTTGGCAGGATCACGCTCACGGGCCGCAGCGCTGACAGTGCCGGATTGCCGAAAGGTCTCGCTGAGCACGAGGCGGCGCATGAGCTTCTTCGTGGACCAGCCTTCGCGGATGAACTCGCGGGCCAGCCAGTCGAGCAACTCGGGATGCGAGGGCTTCTCACCGAGACGTCCGAAATCGTCTGGCGTAGCGACGAGGCCAGTGCCGAAAATCCACTGCCAGACGCGGTTCACATAGACGCGGGAGGTCAGCGGATGCTCCGGCTGCAGGAGCGAGGTAGCGAGTTCCAGCCGTCCGCTGCCAGTGCTTTTCGCCACATCATTCCGACCCGCGAACATCTGCAAAAAGTCCGGCATCACAACCTCGCCGAGTGAGTCCACATTGCCGCGCACATTGAAATGCAGCCCGGCCTTGGCGTTGCTGCGCTCGTCCATGCTGTTGACGGTGCGGGGAAAGGCGATGCTCTGCTCCACACGCCGATATTCAGCGACGAGCGCCGCGAGCGGGCTGCCAGCCTCGGCTTTGTTCGGAAGCATTTGGTTGGCCAGCAACCAGTCGAGCACCGGACCATCACCGGACTGTGTGTGGTCTTCGCACCAGCGCTGCACGGCACCTGCGAGCCATGCGGCGATCCTAGTGTTGGCTTCCTCCACGGTCTTCGGTGCTGGGCCGGTGTAGAGCGTAGCAAAGGCATCCAGCGTGTCCTGCGGTGTGCCACCTGCTTCATGGGTGACGATGCCGGTGATGCTCAGCCAACTGCGTATGCCCAAGCCTGTAGAGGTTTCCGCAAGACCAGGCGCGACGCCATGACGCGGTGGAAAATTGGGATTCAGGGAGGACGTGACAAAATCCAGCGTGACTCGGGTGACACCGTTTTTTAGCGGTAGTTCGATAAAGGTTTTCCATGCCGGATTCACTCCATTCAGGAAGCTGACGCGTTCATTGAGGAAGGTGTTTTCATCCATCATGAGATGCCCGCCGAACTCACCACCGGCGAGCCGCAGGCTGGCTAAGGTTCCCGCCACAAGATGCTGCGGCGGCATACGCAGGGCACCTGGCAGCTTGGATGAAAGTGCATGGGTGTGGTAGCCGCGTGGCAGCAGTCTTGCGATGACCGCCTCGCCATCGAGAGCCACAAGCGGCGTGGCTTCGGGCACCCAGCCGTGAGTCATACCGTCGCCATCTATGGTCCAGCCGGCAGGGAGTGAAGGCTGTGAAAAATCGGCCAGCACGGTGAAAGCTGCGTTGGCCTGAGTTCGGGCAGCGCGGTTATCAGTCCATTCTTTTGCCAGTGCGTTCCAAGCGGCCTCGATGCCGCCTTCTGCCTTGGTCAGCTTCGCCAGCGGATAAGCGATTTCTTCCAGCTTCGGAGCGGGTGCGTCCTTGATCTCCAGCGGTTTGCGCCAGCCTTCAGGAAGGATGCTGGCGGACTTCCAGCGAGCCGAGAGTTCTTTGCGGATGGAGCCACGCAGTTCTTTGAGTTTCGCGATGGCGACATCGTTTTTCCTCGGAGCATCCACGGCACGGCTCGTCCAGCGCGGGGTCATGAAGACCGCGCCGAGCGCGTAGTAGTCCCGTTGCGAGACGGCCTCCAGCTTGTGATTGTGACAGCGGGCACAGGCGACGGTGGTGGCGAGGAAGACCTTGGAGAAGGCGTCGATTTTGTTGTTCACCATCTCCTGATGCACGCCATTCGCATCGAGACTGCTGCCGTGGCGGTGCTCACCGAGGTGATAAAACATCGGGCCGATGAGGCTCTCGTTGATTTGCAGCGCGGCATCGACACGCGGTTGCACGAGGAGGTCACCAGCAATTTGCTCGCGGAGGAACTGGTCGTAGCCCACATCGCCATTGAAGGCGCGAATGAGGTAGTCGCGGTATTCGTGCGAGCCCTTCGCGGGCACGTCCCATTCGTAGCCGTAAGTGTCCGTATAGCGCACCGCATCCATCCAGTGACGGGCGAACTGCTCGCCAAAATGCGCTGAGCTGAGCAGTTCATCCACCAGCGCGACGTAGGCCGCTTCGGCAGCGGTTTGGCTGGCCGCAAGGAAACGTGTGCGCATCTCCGGTGCGGGCGGCAGACCCGTGAGCACAAAGGAAAGCCGCCGCAGCAACACCTCCGCGTCCGCTCTCGGGGCGGGCGGCAAACCAGCAGCATCAAGCCCGGTTCGGATGAAACGGTCCACGGGTTCGCGATTCCATGAGGCGTCAGCCACCGTCGGCGGCTCCGGCTGCTGCATGGGTTTCAGGCTCCACCAGTCGAGCCGCTTCTGAAACTCCGCCGCCCATTCGTCCGACACTGGCTGCGCTGCTGCGGGTGCATCGTTGCGCGGGTCCACCGCGCCCTGCTGTATCCATTCGACCAGGAGTGCCACTTCATCAGACGTCAGCGCCTTCTTTGGCGGCATCTGCAAATCCTTGTCGGCATAGCGCACCGCCTTGATGAGCAGACTCTCGTCCGGCTTGCCCGGCACGATGGCTTTTCCCGTGTCACCGCCTGCCAGCCACGCCGCTCTTGAGTCCAGGCGCAGTCCGCCCTTTTGCTTTTTCTCGCCATGGCATTCGATGCAGCGCTCCACGAGCAACGGACGGATTTTTGATTCAAAGAACGCCACCTTCTCCGCCGACTCCACACCGGCAGCCGCAGGAGGCGGTGCCATCACAAACTCCGGCCCGCGAGACAGCGTGGTAAAGACGATGCTGATGGGCTCCTTCATCTCTGGCCCGCCAATCACCCGCAATGGAGCGCCTGCATTCGGCGCATCCGTTTTCCAAACCGTGACCTGCCCGTGCAAACTCGCCACGTAGAGATTTCCATCCGGTCCCAGCGTGAGCCCAATGGGAATATTCAGCCCACCGCCCGCGCCAGCCCACTCGACATTCGCAGTGCCATCGAAACGATGAATGCGATTCGCCGCCGTGCTCCAGTAGGCGCGTCCCTCCGCATCGAAAACCAGCCCCCAAGGTGCCTGCGATGACTGCTGCGCCCACGGCTCGCTCATCGTGCCATCCAGCGTCTCCGTGGCACGCCGCACCATCTGGGCCGCGAAGTCCGTGATGAACAACCGTCCGCCATGCACGGCGATTTGCGTCATGCCGCCGGGCGATGCCAGCGCCACGTCCGCCTTCCATTCACCCGTCCTGCCATCGAAGCGCTTCACCTTGCCATCGCCCTGACTCGCCACCAGCAAGTCGCCTTCATGCCACGCCATGCCCGTCGCACGAAACAACCGCCCGCCATAGCCCTCTGGCACGTCGATCCAAGTCTCTACCTCCCCTCCTTCACGCGGGTCAAAGCGCAGCACATTTCCCACACCACCCGGCACGCCGGTGGAAATGAGCAGCCGCCCTTCCGTATCGAACAGAATCTCGTTCGATGAAGGCAGCCCGCTGATGACCGTCCCCACATGTGCCCCGGTCGCGAGGTCATACCGCTCGACCTTGCCCGAGCCGTTCATGAGCACCAGCAAGTCCGCCGCCGACACGAGCACAGGCTGCCCGGCCAGCATCAGCGATGCGGCCAGCAGGATGAATCGGGAAAATGAGGGCACTTGGGTCATGTTGAGAATCTAGCCAGCCACGCCAGACAAAGCTATGGCTCGACCGCCAAAAAATGGTAATATCCTCTTATCGCGATGAACCGACTCCAAACTGCCTTTTTCAACGAAGTGGCCGATACTACGCAACTCCTGCAAGCGCTGGAGCACCTGCCCGGCGCGCTCTTCATGGTCAAGAATCTCGAATCCCGCTACATCTACATGAGCCGGGCACTGAGGGAGGCCATCAACCTGCCGCTGGGGCAGGAAGTCCTCGGCAAAACCGATTTTGACCTCTTTCCAAAAATCATCGCCGAGAGCTTCCGGCAAAATGATCTGCTCGTCTTCAAGCACGGCAAGCCATTGGTAAATGAAGTGCATGCCACCGGCTTCTTCGCCGCCGCCCCCAAGTGGACATTCTCCAGCAAATACCCGCTCCACAATCGCGCTGGCAAAATCGTCGGACTCATTACCATCAACCGCCCCTACACCGAGGTCATGGGCCACGATGCCGAATTGAATCGGTTGTTGCCCGCCATCGAGCATGTCTTTCGCAACTATGCCGACTTCATCACCATCGCCACCCTGGCGAAGCTTTGCGGCCTGTCCGAAAGCCAGTTCATGCGCGTCTTCCGGCAGGGCATGAAAATGACCGCCCAAGTCTTCGTCGAGCAGGTGCGCATATTTCACGCCATCGACGCCATCAAGCACACTTCCCACAGCATCGCCCGCATCGCTCAGGACAACGGCTTTTACGATCACAGCGCCTTCGTGAAGCGCTTCAAAAAGTTCACCGGCACCACACCGCTGACCTACCGCAGGGACCAACAAACGAAACTCAAAGCCGACCGCGCCATCGCCTTGCCGACGGGAATCACCGGTGCCTAACCACATCTTCATGGGCTATCTGGCGCAGCTAATCTCGAGCCTGGCTGCGTGGCGGTGGGTTTGCCTTCAAGCGAGAGATTAGACAGCTCAGCCTCCGCATCCCAGTGGCCGATGCCTTCCCAGCCGATGTTGAAAAGGTGGATGTAATAGTCGTCGGCATTCACGGAGAGCTTCTTCTCCGGCTGCTTCACGGCGGAAGCGGCCAAGGCCTCGCGCACGAGGGTTTTGAGTTCGCGCTGATAGGTGTGCTGCGGTCCGACGCTGGCGGTCTTGCCATCCACAAGAAAGGGCTCGCGGTGCATGACGGTATCCCATTGATCCACGGCGGTGTGGATGAAGCCGTGCTTCGGATTGCTGGGGTGCTGCAACAAGCCCACCCAGAGCACACGCTCGGGATGCGCGATCTCGCGCAGCAGGAAGTAGAATTGAAGATTCATGTCCGGCATGGCCGCTGGCCAATCGGAAAGCTGTTTCAACTTGGTCACCTGCCAACTCAGCGTGAAGTCTAGCCGCTCATAATCACGCAGCTTTGGAAGGTCGTGGAAGTTTTGCACCAGTAGGAGGTGTGGCCAGATATCGAGGGCGAACTGCGCTGAGTAGCCGGTGGCGACATTGCGGATCTCATTAAGCGAGTTGTAAGCCAGCGTGATCTTGCCGCGACGGTCCGTCGTGATGCGCTTCACCAGCTTCGTATTGCGCTGTGGATCGGTATCGGCCAGTCCGTCGTTGTTAAACTGCGCAAACTGCAGCTTCTCCGGTGTGTTCACCTCGATCACATGATTCGCCACTAGCTTTTTGGCGTGCAGTTCTGGGATGAACTCGCCCCGCGCATTCGTGACATTCAAGTGACCGCCTTCCTCGAAGTCCCACGCATGTTCTTTGATGCCAACTTTCGTCACCGAACCCTCCGGGATCAAATGCACCTGCCACGGCCAGATCTCACGATAAGCCGTGACGGCCCCCTCCTTGCGCTCGCTGCTAAGCGTGAACTTACTGCCGTAAGACCAGCTCGCACCGAAGCCCTCGGCGAAGGTCGTGTCGCGAAACAACTCCCGCGAGTCCGCAGCACTGGAGCTACTTGCCGCCATCAAAAGGAGAGCGAGCAGTGAGGTCAGGTATGGAGTGTGCGTTTTTGAGTTGGTCATGTCAAATCAACGCCGGTAGTCGCAGCGTTCTGCTCCATGGATTCCCACCTTTTCCTGCCTGAAAGGCACATGCGTGCGTGAAGAAGTCGGCAGGATTCGCTGGCGAATCCGGTGGATCGAGTGCGTAGTTTTGACGCATGAAATACCTCCTCACTCTAGCGCTGCTCATTGCCTCTGCATGCCTTCCGGCCTCGTCCTTCGCGGCGCAGCCGAACTTCCTCGTCATCCTCTCTGACGACTACACCTGTCGCGCCACCGGGTATAACAACGCGGCCGAGAAGACGCCTTGGTTCTTGCCGATGTCTTCCCGGTTGATGCCACGCTCACGAGCTAGGGTGGACGTTGCTCAAACCCATCGCTTCCCGGAGTTCCTGCAAGTGCCTCTGCCGTCGCTGGTCTGATGCATTCATGGGCCCTCCCAGAAAGTGAGGCAAAACTTTGTGACAGCGACACAGAGGCGCTATAACCATTGGGACCGACCATGACCGAAGAACTGCAAGTGCTGTGCGACATCGCCACCCGCCTGGAGGCGGCGGGGATCGACTACATGCTCACGGGATCAGTCGCGCTGAACAGTTATGCGCAGCCACGGATGACACGCGACATTGATCTGGTGGTGGCCTTCTACTTGAAGGATGTGAGCCGCATCACGGACGTGCTGGGGCCGGAGTATTATGTGTCTGAGGCGGCAGCGCGGGAGGCGGTGCTGCATCAGTCGAGCTTCAATGCCATCCACGAGCGCACCCTGATCAAGGTGGACTTCATGGTGCGCAAGCGGGAGGACTACCGGCTGCATGAGTTCACCCGGCGCGTGCGTCTGAAGGTGGCAGGTTTTGATCTATGGGTGGTGAGTAAGGAAGATCTCATTCTGTCCAAACTGCACTGGGCGAAAGAGTCCCTCTCTGAGCGACAACTGGCGGATGTGGAGAACTTGATTGCGACGGGATGCGATACGGAGTATCTGCGGTCATGGTCAGCCAAATTGAACCTGACAGATATGCTGACACGGGTTTTGCCGTGAAGGACACGCCGCCGGAGATTAACGCGCGGCTCTTCGCTGCGATGATGCGCAAGACACCTGAGGAGCGTCTGCTCATGGGTCTGGATATGATGGCGACGGCGCGTGAGCTGGTGAGCCATGGTCTCCGACAAGACGCGGCGACTCAATCGCCGGAGGCCCTCGCACGCCTGACATTTCAGCGGCTTCACGGTGTGCCGCTGCCTTGGTGATCCTAGCGGGGAAACTACTCAAGGCGCAGCGGTGAGCCGGAGAACAGGCTAGCGAAGTCTGCTGCTGAAACCGCATCGGCAGCCGCTCGCGGATGCGCCCGGCGCAGCGGTGGGCTTGCCTTACGCGAGGACCTCTCGAAGCGGCCCGGTGCCGGCGTCGAACTTCGCCGCCATCTTGTCGCTCAGGTTGAAGCGGTCGCACGGCACGCCGGAAACATTCAGCAGCGTCGAGTAGAGCGCATTGATCGGACGTTTGCCATCGAGCTGGGTGAAGCAGCCGGTTTTGAAAATGCCACCGCAGTTGCCGAGCAGCATCACCGGCCAGGTCGCGCCGGCGGTGTGTTGTTTGTCGGCGTTGTTGGAGGTGTAAACGATGAGCGTGTTGTCCATCATCGTGCCGCTGCCTTCGGGCACGCTTTCCAGTTGCTCCATCAGCTTCACGAGCATGCGGCTGTTGTATTGGCGGATCTTGATCCAGATCGGATTGTCCGGCTGCTCCATGTGCCCCAGGTTGTGCCCTTGCTCCTCGACGCCTAGCCCTTTCCACGAACCAAAGATTTCGCCGCGGCCTGAGCCGATGGTGAGCACGCTGGTGATGCCCGATTTGAGCGCTGAGATGCCGAGGTCGAGCAGCACCTCGTGCCAGTCGGTCTCGAACTGTGGCTTGGTGTAACGATCATCCACTTTCGGCGCAAACTTCCGCAGATGCTCGGAAACGCCACCGAGACGCACACGCAGATCATTGATGTCGTGGAAACCCTTCACGTATTGCTCGTAGCGCTGCTGGTCCGCCATCGGCAGGCTTTTGCCATCTGCAGCGGCGAGTTGCTCGATGCGGTCGAACATGCTCGAGCGAGCCTCATGCTGCTTGCGGATGTCCCCATCCGAGATGCCGCCGTAAAGCATCTGGTAGAGGTGATTCGGATTGGACTGCATGAAGATCGGCTGCCCGGCTCCACTGGCCGACAGATTCGCGACCGTGGGCTTGGCCTTCATGTTCTCCATCGAGTCCATGCCGATGCAAAGATGAGGCATGAGCGTCTGAGGCAGCACCTTGCTCAATTCATAATCAATCGTGGGTCCGAGGGGCGGCGCACCATCGTCGCCGCGATACCCGCCGAGCGCGCCGAAAAAGGCGCTGTGCGACGGGCTAGTGTGGAGGCCGTGCAGACCGTTGATGATGTGCAGCCGCTCCTTGAACGGTTCCAGTGCCGCAATGGGCTCCGGCAGCTTCGCCTTGGCCAGCGAACCGCTGTTTTTCATGCCAGCCGGGATGCAGGTTTTGGGATCAAAACCCTGGTTTTGCAGGAAAAAGATCACCCGCTTCGGCCCACCGGACACCTTGGAAGCCGCCTGGCTGATCCCAGGAAACAACGGTGATCCCAACGCAGCACCCGCCGTGGCCGCGAACTGACGGAGGAGATTTCTTCGATTCATCATAGTGGCGCGTAAACGTGGCAAGGCCGGGCACCTTTCAGCCGTCGGGAAGGAAAAAGGTGCCGGATCACTGATGGACGAACTGATCCGTTACGCCCGCCCGTATTTCGCACGCTCAGCCTTGCGGATGAACTTGTCCGCTTCCGGTATGCCGGGGACTTTCATGTTCGGGCCGTCCCAGTCGATGCTCTTTTGCAAACGCAGCGCCACGATGCCGGAGAGGCCGATTTCGGTGAGGTGGCCACCGAGATCAAAGTCGGCGAAGACCTTTGGCCCGCCCTGAATGGCGTCGATCCACTCGTCGATGTGGCCTTTGACGCGTGGCAGCGAGATCGGCACCTGCTTCGCGGCGGGATGATTGTCTGCGCCGGTGAATTTCGCGTCGTTGTTGAGCTTCACGTAGCAATCGGAGTTCCAAAGGCCGCTTTGAAGCTGGCCGTGCTCGCCGATGAGCAGGCAGCCGGTGCGCGGAAGACTGCCGAAGGTGCCGATAAGCGGTGCGGTGACCTCCGCCGGTGGCAAATCACCGCCGGTGTAGAAATGCAGCCGCACCGGGCCGCGATCACCACGCGCCGCGAAGTGAAAATGCACGGTGCAGGACGCGGCGAAGCTCTCCTTGCCCATGCCGGTGCCGCTGATCTCGATGCGCGTCGGATAGTCGAGGTTCAAGGCGCGTACGGGCATGTTGAAGCCGTGGCAGCAGAAGTCGCCGAGCGAGCCGTTGCCAAAATCATACCAGCCGCGCCACTTCGCCGGATGGTAGATGCCGTTCTTGTAGGCACGCTCAGGCGAGGTGCCGAGCCAGAAGTCCCAGTCGAGCGTGTTGGGAATGGGATCATTGTCCGCAGGGCGCTCCTCGCCGCTCGGCCAGCTGTGCGTGGGATGCCAGACGTGGATGTCGCTGATCGCACCGAAGAAGCCTGCCCCGATCAGCTCCATGCTGCGGCGCAGATTTGGCGATGCGCTGCCCTGGTTGCCCGTTTGCGTTATCACCTTCGCCGCGCGCGACATCTCGCGCAGCTCCCGTGCCTCCGCGATGGTGTGCGTGAGCGGCTTTTCGCAATACACATGCTTGCCCGCGTTCATCACCGCACGGCAGATCGGCGCATGCCAGTGGTCCGGTGTGGCGATGACAACCGCATCCAGCGACTTCTCCTTTTCAAGCAGCACGCGGTAGTCGCGATACACCGCCGCATCGGCCACACCCGCGCCATGGCGCTTCTTGGAGTTCTCGATCTGCGCCGAATCGACATCGCAAAGCGCGCCGACGTGATGACCGAGCTGCACGATCTTGCTTACGTGGCCTTGAATCTGACCGCCCATGCCGATGAAGCCGATGTTGAGCTTGCGCGCCGACTGGCCGCGCAGCAGTCCGGACGGCAAAATCAGCGTGGAGGCCGCAGTGGCGGTGTTTTGGAGAAAGGAGCGGCGGTTGGTAGCAGCAGTGGGGTTCATGGCGGTTAGGAGGCATTCAATAAGCCAACGCATGACTCATTGTTGCATGCATCATGCGCCCTGGGTTTCGAAGAATCTGCTGCGGCAGACCGTTTGACGCTCATGCGCCTTCTCCTTGCTCTACTGGTCACCACTTCGCTGCACGCTGCCGAACTTCGCATCGGCTCATCCACGGTCAGTATCACACCGGACAAGCCGGTGGCGCTCGCGGGGCAGTTTGGGACGCGCATTTCGCAAAGTGTGGAAGCTCCGATCATCGCTGCTGCGGTGGCGATTGAATCGGTGGAGGACGGCAAGGTGGTCGATCAGAGCATTCTCATCTCCTGCGACCTCGTGGGCATTCATCACTCGGTGCTGGCGCAATTTCGTCAGCATCTGAAGCCGCTGCTACCCGACTTCGATGTGCGGAAGGTCATCGTGTCCGCCACGCACACGCACACCGCGCCAGTGACCTCGGAGATCCCAGAGGAGACGCTGATCACCTATCCGATACCGAAAGAAGGCGTCATGCAGCCAGCGGAATACACCGCGTTTCTCGTCGATCGTCTGTCGCAGGCCGCCGTGCAAGCCTGGAAGAGCCGCAAGCCGGGTGGTGTGAGCTGGACGCTTGGTTTCGCGCAGATCGGCGAGAACCGTCGTTCCGTCTTCGCCGATGGTCACGCGCAGATGTATGCGAAGACGAACGACGCGCGCTTTCGCCACATGGAGGCCGGCTCCGACTCGGGAATCGAGACGTTGTTCTTCTGGAATGCCGAAAAGCAGCTTCAAGCTGTCGCTATCAACGTCGCGTGCCCTTCGCAGGAAGTGGAGAGCCGCAGCGCGCTCAACGCGGACTTCTGGCATGACGCACGCGAGCAGTTGAAGGCCAAACTGAACACGCCTGATCTCACCGTGCTCGGCTGGTGCAGCGCAGCGGGCGATCAATCGCCGCACCCGCAGTATCGCAAGGACGCCGAGGCGCGCATGATCAAGCTGCGCGGCCTCACGCGGCAGCAGGAACTCGGTCGGCGCATCAGCAATGCCGTCGCCGACACGGTCGATGCCGCGAAGGCCGACATCCGCACCGACGCACCCTTCGGCCACATCGTTGAAGACCTGCCGCTGCCGCCGCGCAAGATCCTCGAACGCGAGTATGCGGACGCGAAGAAGAACATCGCGCAATACAGCGTCGTCGAGAAACCAGACAACCGCGTCATCACGATGTTGAAACTCGAACAGGGCATCGTGAGGCGATTCGAGGAAGTGGACAAACTCCCGCCTTACGACATGGAGCTGCACGTCCTGCGTCTCGGCGACATCGCCATCACCACGAACACTTTTGAGCTGTATCTCGACTGGGGCATCCAGATGAAAGCCCGCAGCCCCGCGCAGCAGACCTTTGTGCTCCAACTCACCAACGGCTGCGGCATGTATCTGCCCACCGCGCTCGCCATCGAAGGCGGCAGCTACAGCGGCCTGCCGCACGTCAATAGAGTAGGACCCGAAGGTGGACAGATTCTCGTCGATCAAACCGTGCGGGCCATGCAGGCGCTGTTTCCAGCAACAAAGCCCTGACATCGGGCGAGGAAGGGTGAGATCGGCAGGTGGAACGATCAGCCCATCGAGATGCTGGTCACGGCCAGGCCGTTGTGACCGGCGACGATGACGCGGTCAGCGGCTTCGTTGACCACGAAATCGTGGACGTGGAACGGAGCCTTGCCCTCATAGGCGATCTTGCGCATCGTGGGATCGATGAGGATCGCGAAGCCAGCGTTGTCGCCACCGCAACCGAGCAGCCACTTACCTTGCGGATGGAAGGCCAAGCGCTGAACGATGCCCTTGGTCGCAGAGGACTCGATCTCGGCGAGTGTCTCGCCTTTGTCCCAATCGAACAGCCGCACACGTGCGCCCGCGCTGAGGTGATCGATGTTGCCGATCTGGCCTATGCCACCTGCGGCCAACTGACGACCGTCGGGTGAGAAAGCCAAGGCCCGCACACCGCCGATGGAGTGGCGGCGCTGCTTTGGGTCCCAAGTATACATGCACGAGGCATCGAGCGTGGTGATGGCCTTCCGTGCAGCCACGTCCCAGATCACGATGCGGCCCACCTTGTCTGCGGTGGCAAGTCGTGAGCCATCGGCGTTGAAGGCGCAGGTGAAGAGCATGGAGGGATACTGATGCGGCGTCTCGGCGTCATGGCCTCGCAGTTCGCCCAGCGGCTTTCCGGTCAAGCCATCCCACAGTCTGCAGACCATGTCATCGGCCACACTGGCGACGAGCTTCCCATCGGGTGATGCTACGACCTTGCGAATCCATTTCGCATGGGCAGTGGCCACGGCATGAACGGGCTTACGTGTTGCCATATCCCACCAGATGAGTTGTTTGTCATACGAGCCGGAGACCAAGCGGCTGTGATTCGCAGCGAGCGCAAGACCGGTGACATAGCCGCCGGGACGATGCCGCACCTCGCCGCCATCAAGGGCGAGAGCCTCTGGCTTCTCGACAGCGAGGTCAGTGAAATAGATGCCGCCGTCCGAGCTGCCGGAGTAAACCTGGCTCGTGCCCGGCACGCGGGCGAGGCTGAAGTGGATGTCCTGGCGGGAGAGCTTCTTCTCTTCCTTGATGGTGAATGATGCGGCCATGATGGAGACAACGAGTTACGCGAGCAGATCGCGGATGGGACGGATGCCGGGATTGACCAACGGCACGGGACGCGCGCCGACTTGGTATTCATGGTTCGGATCGATACCGACCGCCGCAAGGATGGTGGCAAACAACTCACCTGCACCGACTTCGCCCTCGACGACCTTGCGCCCGTCTTCGTCCGTTTTGCCCCAAACCGATCCGCCCTGGATGCCGCAGCCATACAGCGCCGCGCTCCAGGCATTGGCGAAATGATCGCGCCCG
>CAMCWM010000028.1 GCA_945882215.1 Akkermansia muciniphila
TCATCTGAGCGGCAACTGGTCCTTGCTTGGCTCCAAACTTTTCCGCGACCAGCTTGCTGAGAGACTGGCAAAACGACTCGCCCTAGCTGGAGGGGATGAAAACCTGAATGCTTGTGCAAGGCTTCTCGGACTCAGTGATGACGAAGCCCTGCGCGGCAAGTTCATCGCAGGCATCGCCTCGGCATTTGAAGGTGCAGAGATGCCGAAGCTGCCAGATTCGCTCACCAAGGCCCTCAACGACTACATGGCGAAGCAATCTGGCGGCGACCTCACGCTTGCCTTGCGCAGTGGAAACGCCGATGCGCTCAAAAGCGCCCTCAAGCTCCTCGCCGACGCCAAAGCCAGCAACACCGCCCGCATCGCCATCGCGAAGACTTTGGCCGAACTCGGGAAACAAGAGGCCGTGATGCCCATGGTTGGCATTTTGAAAGCCACGAACCCGCCCAGCCTCAAACGCGGCATGTTGCAGGCCGCCGCCAAGTTTGACGACAAACGAATCCCCGAGGCCCTCCTGCTCGGCTGGGAAGGGCAAATCGCCGGTGACAAAGCGCTGCGTGAAGACGCACTGCGGGTCATGGCGGGTCGCAAAGAGTGGGCGCAGATTCTTGTGAGCTTCGTCAACGACTGGAAGGTGCCCGTGAAGCACTTCACCATCGATATCGTCCGCCAGCTCAGCCTGCACAAGGACGCGGACATCGACGCCGCCATCGACAAGCACTGGCGCGGCCTGCTCGTCACCGGCCCTACGCCCGAAAAGAAGAAAGAAGCCGAGCGCATCAAAGCCGTGCTCAAAACCGGCCTCGGTGATGCCGAGAAAGGCAAGCTGCAGTTCATGGCCCGCTGCTTCATCTGCCACAAGCTCTTCAACGAAGGCGGCACCATCGGCCCCGACCTCACCGGCTACGACCGTGCCAACGTGGACTTCTGGCTCGACAACATGTTCACCCCCAGTCTCGAAATCCGCGAAGGCTTCGGCGCTTACATCGTGAAAACCAAAGGCGGCCAGATCCTCACCGGCCTCATCGACGCCCAGGACGGCAGTGGCATCGTCATCAAAGACATGGCCAACAACAAAACCGCCGTGAAACAGGCCGACATCGAAACAATGGAGGCGTCACCGATCTCCCTCATGCCGGAAGGATTGACGACCGGGATGAGCGATGCCGATTTGAAGGACTTCTTTGCGTATTTGATGAAAAAGTAAGCTGCTTCAGCGATACAACACGCCCAGTCCGCGCAGCCAGGTGGTGGCGATGCCGAGGAGCATGACCAGGGCGCCCAGTTCTCCGGCGTATGGCAGGTGCAGGTCGGCGAAGGCATCCAGAGTGGCATACAAGGAGCCGAGACCAGCCAGAGCAGCAGCGGCGCCATAGACATACAGGCCCAGCCAGTGGTCGTTGGTGAAGGCGGCGGCGTTGATGACGGCAGCGAGGATGCAGACGAGGGCTGAAAAGCCGCCCTCGGCCTCCAAACCCCAGGCAAAGCCGAGTGTGAGGCAGGCGATGGAGCCGAAGATCAAACCACCAACCACGACGCCCTCCCAGTATTCACGCGGGCGCAGCGCCTGCCGCGCGAATCGGTCCATCACCATGAAAGCGGAGCTGAAGCCACGCGCCAGATGCGCCCACAGCACAAAGAGCAGCCACGCGCCGATGACGAGATAGGCCAGGATGGGCGACACGGTCTTCAGCCAAGTGCTGAGCACCTTGTAGGCGATGAATCCGCCAATCATGATGGCCATCTGCCGCCCTTCGGTGAACTGGTTCATGAAATGCGCGAAGCGCAGTTGCTGCCGGTACGGCCACGAACGCGCACGAAAGGACTCGATGAGGCCCATGCGCGCGTTTTCATTCATCGGATTCAGCCGTAGCGCTTCGAGAAAGTGCTCGTTGGCTTTTTTGTGATCGCCCTCCATCACGGCCTGCCAGCCGGCGCTGGTGTGGGCGCTGTCGTCGTCGGCGTTGCGCTCGAGCTGGTAGCGAATGAGGTCTTTGTTGTCGCCGTCCTTCTTTTGCAGCAGCAGCGCGGCGGAGAGCACCTCGGCGGCCATGGTGTTCTCGGTGTCGAGCGCCAGAGCGGCGCGGGCGGCCGTCTCGGCCTGGGGGAAATCGCGCAGACGCAGATGCAGCCGTGCCAGCACGGCGTGGCTGAAATCGCTGTCTGGATCGAGGCCGACGGCTTTCTCGGCCTGTTTGAGCGCTTCTTTGATGGCGCTGGTCTGGCCGTCCTTGGCGTTCGCGTTCAAAGCGAGCGCCAAAACGCTGCGGGCGAAGGCATTCTCGGGTTCGAGGGCCATGGCGCGTTTCGCGGCGTCCACGGAATTTGGAGCGGTTTCGTCATCGTCCATCCAGCACAGCGCGAGCATGACGAAGCTGGGCGTGTGATGCGCGTCGAGTTCCAGGGCCTGCTTGTAGCACGCGATGGCGTCCTGCGTGCGGTGCTGGCTCTGCAACAACCTGCCACGGGCAAACGCGGCTTCGGGCGAAGGGTGAAAGTCGTCGGACATGCGCTGTGGATGGGGTTCAGCGCTTCAGGAGGCCGAGATGCTTCAGCACGTCGTCGTAAAAGCCGCTTTGGTTCGAGTACATCGCGTAATTCTTCGCGCTCTCGAACCAGGCCTTCGTGGTGGGCTTGTGGCGACCAGCGGCCTTGATGAGATCCTTCGTTGTCAGCGGAATCACTTTGCCGGTCTTCATCGCGGCGTTCAAAACCTCCTCGGTGGCGAGATCGAAGACGGCTTTGAGGTCGGCACCGGAAAAACCGTCGGTCTTCTTTGCCAGCGCGCGTGGATCGAGTTCACCGATGGGTTTCTTCTGCGCCATGACCTCAATGATCGCGGCGCGTCCGCCTTCATCCGGCGGTGGAACGAAGAGCGTGCGATCAAAGCGGCCTGGGCGACGAAACGCGGGGTCGATGTGCCACGGTGCGTTGGTGGCGCCGAGAATGAGCACGCCGTCGTTGTTGGACTCAGCGCCGTCCATCTCGGAGAGGAAGGCGTTGATGAGATTGCGGCCTGCACTTTGACGCAAGTCGCGTCGATCGGCAGCGAGGGCATCCACTTCATCGAAGAACAGAATGCTCGGCGCGTTCTGGCGGGCGAGTTCGAAGACCTCGTGCATGTTTTTCTCCGAGTTGCCGATCCACATGTCGAGAATCTGGTGCAGGCCGAGCGCGATGAAGTTCGCCTTGATCTCGCCCGCAGTGGCCTTGCTGATGAGCGTTTTGCCCACACCAGGCGGGCCGTAGAGCAGCACACCGCCGCCGATCTTCTTGTCGTAGGCTTTGAACAGCTCCGCGTGCTGCAGCGGGTAGATGATCTTCATGCGGATCTCCTCTTTGAGAGCCTCCATGCCGCCGACGCCGGAGAAATTGAGCTTCGGCTTCTCGAAATCGGCCAGACCGAGGTCAAAGGCCGCGCCACCACGCGGATGACCGTCGTCATCGTCTTTGGTTTCGTTCGCGGACTCGATGTAACTGCCGCTGGAGGTGATCGCGGCGCGTTTGCGGCCTGCGTCGTCATCGGAGGCTGGCTTGATGCCGTGGAGGTCTTTTTCGATGCCGGGATCAGCCAAAGCGCGGTTCAGCACGATGCCTTGGTCATACATCGTCTTCGCCTTGGGCAGATCCCCTTCGGTGATGTGAATCCGGGCGAGGAGGATGAATGCGGCGGCACAGGTGGGCGTGTCGGAGAGGATTTGCTCGGCACGGACGGCGGCCTGTGAGGTCTTGCCTTGCAGCAACGCGACTCGGGCGAGACCCAGTCGCGCCTCCGCGTGGGCCGGATCGCTTTTCAGCACGTTTTGAAAGCTCTGTTCCGCGTCTTCGACCAGCCCTTCCTCAAGACAGCCCTCCGCAAAGAGCATGAGCAGCGGGGCGTTGTCGGGCGAATGTTGCAGGGCGAGGCGGAGCGCGTCGAGATTTTGTGCCATGGGAGAGCGACTCCAGCGTGCGCAGGTGGAGGTGGCAAGGAAATTTCACAGCGCCCGGCGATATGCCTCCACTTTGGCGATGAACGCCTGCCATTTCGGACCGAGGCGACCCCGATCGAGCAGGAAATGCGGGCAGAGCTTGTGGCCGAGGTCACGACCGTCATCGTGGCGGATCATGCGCCAGTGCATGTGCGGGACGACGTGGGAGGTGGGAATGCCATGCTCGTTGAGCAGCCAAGCGGTGAGGCGGGCGGTCTTGTCGAGGGTGCGGGCGCGGTCGTTGCCGCGATTTTCGCACATTTCGATGCCGATGGAGCTGCGATTGCCGGGGCCGTCGTAGTCGGCGTGCTCGCCCCGCTCGTTGGTGGGCAGGCTTTGATAAATGGAATGGTCATCCACGGTGAAATGCCAGCCGATGTAGCCGATGGCGTTGTGGCGGCCTTTGATGGAGCCGCGCTTGAGCATCTGGGCGTGGGAATACGCGTTGGCACTGCGGGAACGATTTTCTGTGGCGTGGATGGTGATGTAGCGCGGCGTCATCGGCCGGTGCTGGATGCGCGAATAGCGGCCCTTGGGCACCAGATCGACGGTGACGCCGGGCGGCGTGCGTTGGGGCACCATGATCGCGCAGGACGCGAGCAAGGAAGCGACCAGCCCGTGGAGAATGATTTGATTAAATTTCATTGGAGAGGGCAAAGCAGGTTGCGTGACAAGATCGGCGGGGAGCTCCAGGCCGGAGCCAGAAATCTGTTATTTTTTCTTCTGCATTGGTTTTCAGTGCTCTGCGACTGGCATGAAAAGATTCTCATTTTCGGCGCTCAGGGCCGGGTTTTTGACGCCGGAAAAATTTTTTCGTCGTGGAACCCTTGAAACTGCGATGAGAAACGCTTTTCAGCACAATGGATGGGAAAAAAATCTCGCCATCCCACAATATCTTGTGCATGATCCACCTCGGCACCCGCAATATATAGTATTTATAGTGCATTTGGGTTTCCTTCCCGTTTCCCCGTAACTCGACCAAATCACCGTCACTCTGCAACGAAATCGTCATGGAAAAGATCTACAAGGTTGGCAATCGCGAGTTCCCGCTCGATCAAGACAAAGCTGAGGCGGCCTTTGCTGCCAAAAAGGTCATCAATGGCCGCAAGAGCATGACCTTTAACCTGCTCCCGCTGAAATATCAGTGGGCCTATGACCTCTACCGGATCATGAAGGCCAACCACTGGGAGCCGGAGGACATCCAGATGCAGAAGGATGTGGAACAATGGCGCTCCAACGAGATCACGCAGAACGAGCGCTGGATCATCATGATGGGCATCGGCTACTTCAGCGCCGCCGAGGGCATCGTAGGCGACAACATCCAGCATGTGATCCGCGAGCTGGTCACCGCGCCGGAACTGAAACTTGTGCTGGGCCGCCATGCGCATGAGGAGAACATCCACGCCGATTCGCTGCTGTACATGATTTCCTCCCTGGGCATCAACCCACATGAGTGCGAGGCGATGTTCGAGCAAATCCCGACGATCGTGAAAAAGAACGAATTCGTCACCCGCATTTCCCATGTGTTGCGCCGCGATCTGGATCTGACGCAGGTGGCCAACAAGCAGTTGCTGGCAAAGAACATCTTCATGTTCGGCCAGTGCATGGAAGGCACGCAGTTCTACGGCCTGTTCGGCATGATCCTCAGCCTCTACCGCCAGAACAAGTTCCCCGGCATCGGCCAGATGTTCCGCTACACGCTGCGCGACGAGAGCAATCACATCGAACTGCTGCGCAACCTCTTCATGGATCTCGTCGAGGAGAACCCGGAGATCTGGACCGCCGAGTTCCGCGATGAACTGGTGAACATCATGCGCGAGGCCGTGGCACTGGAGAAGGAGTTCATCCGTGACTGCCTGCCGACGAATGCCGTCGGCCTGAGCCCCGAGGAATTTGAGCGTTACACCGACTACATCGCCGACCGTCGTCTGGACGGCTGCGGGCTGCCGGTGCTGAACCCAGGCATCACCAATCCGCTGCCCTGGCTGGCGGAGCTGATGGACATCAAGAAGGAACAAAACTTCTTCGAAGGCAAGGTCACCGACTACCAGAAGTCCTCCGCCCTCGCAGCCTGCTCCGACGACGACCTGTAACTGTTCTCCTCTCCCAGTGGTTTTCGCCGGAGTGATCCGGCGGGATTTTTTCATCCTCCAAATTCGCTCATTTCCGTTAATCAATCGCTCGCGTTAAACTCAAACCTGGACCTCCCGCCATGATCACTGACCTGCTCCACGAAGACAAGGCGCTCAAACGCGTCGCACACACACCCAAGGACCAAAAACCCCAGTTCGAATGGAGCGCGCTGACCGCAGGCGTCGCCGGCATTCCGACGACAGTGGCCCCGAAGGTGCGCATCGGCAGCAGTGAACGTGATTTCGACGTGGGTGAAATCGCCGACACGGTCGGCAACGCGATCACGGACCTGCTGCTCGCACGCCAGCGCCAGAACGAAATCTTCACCGACTCCAACCGTCAGCTTGTCCAGGTCATTTCCCGTGCGGTGGCGGAGGAAGTCGCCCAGCGCACCACCGCCAACGGCAGTGAGGCTCCGATGCTGAGCACAAAAGAGATTTACCAGGTCATTGAGCAGGCTCTGGTGCGTCACAACGCCCACGACGTCGCCCGCAGCCTCGCCGAGCGCCGGAAGCGTGTCGAAACCCTCGCCAATTCGGACGCGAACGATGCGGGTTCTCTCCAGCCCCTCATGGTCACCACCAAAGTCATCCGCCGCAACGGCCAGCTCGTCCCTTGGAACCACAACAAGATCGAGATCGCCGTGCGCAAGGCCTTCCTCTCCATGGAGATGGACTCCGCTCCCGCCGTGCAGGTGGCCGAGGCCGTGAGCCGTTCGGTCGTCAATGACGGCAAGCAGTTCATGCACATCGAGGACGTGCAGAACCTCGTCGAGGAAGAGCTCATGAAGCAGGGCTTCTTCAAAGTCGCCCGCTCCTACATCCAGTACCGTGCGCTGCGCTCCAACATGCGCGTCACCGACGAGCAGGCCGCCGCCATCATCAACGAGCAGGAGTCCGATCAGCAGCAGTCCCTCATCCTCGTCCGCGTTTCCCCCACCGAGACCTTCCTCTGGGACGGCCAGGATCTGAAGCGCCGCATCGACTTCGCCAGCCTCGGCCTCGACCTCTGCATCAACCGTGGCGAGATCGAGATGGAGCTGCGCCGCTCCATCTTCAGCGAGATCACCGTCGATGCGCTCAAGACCACCATCATCCTCAATGCGCGCACCTTGATGGAAAAGGACGCCGACTTCGCCAAGTTCGCCGGCCGCATGCTCCTCACCTACATCTATGAGGAAGTGCTCGGCTGGAGCATCGTCGATCACGGCATCGAGCAGCTCCCGAACTTCCACCGCCGTGCGTTCCGCAAGAACCTCGCACGCGGCATCGAGATCGAGCGCATCCATCCGCAGCTCCTCAAGTACGACCTCGACAAGCTCGCCAGCGCGCTCGACCCCGCCGCAGACATGGATTTCGACTTCCTCGGCATCCAGACGCTCTATGACCGCTACTTGATCGTCGATAAAAAGATCAAGCCCTCCAAGCGCCTCGAAGCGCCGCAGCTCTTCTGGATGCGCGTTGCCATGGGCCTCTGCGTCGCGGAGAAAGAAAACCCCGAGGACAAGATCATCGCGCTGTACAAGCTCTACAAAGGCCGCCGCTTCTGCTCCAGCACGCCCACGCTCTTCAACAGCGGCACCATGCACAGCCAGCTCTCCTCCTGCTATCTCTACAAGGTGGATGACAGCATCGAGTCCATCATGCAGCGCGGCATCGCCGACAACGCCTACCTCTCCAAGTGGGCCGGTGGTCTCGGTGGTTCCTGGACGGCCGTGCGCGGCACCGGCGGCTACATCAAAGGCACCAACGGCGAAAGCCAGGGCGTCATTCCCTTCCTCAAGCTGCACAACGACCAGCTCATCGCCGTCAATCAGGGTGGCAAACGCCGCGGCTCCGGCTGTGCGTATCTCGAAATCTGGCACAACGACATCGAGGACTTCCTCCAGCTCCGCGTGAACACCGGCGACGAGCGCCGCCGCACCCACGACCTCAACACCGCCTGCTGGATTCCCGACCTCTTCATGAAGCGCATGGAGGCCCGTGGCAACTGGACCCTCTTCCGCTCCAACGAAACCCCCGACCTCCACGACCTCTACGGCAGCGCCTTTGAAAAACGCTACATCGAGTACGAAGAGAAGGCCGCCAAGGGCGAGATCTTCGGCCGCCCCATGGAAGCGCTCGATCTGTGGAAAAAGATGCTCAAGGCCATCTTCGAAACCGGCCATCCGTGGATGACCTTCAAAGATCCCTGCAACGTCCGCAGCCCGCAGGACCACTGCGGCGTCATCCACAGCTCGAATCTCTGCACCGAGATCACGCTGAACACCAGCTTTGAGGAAACCGCCGTCTGCAACCTCGGCTCCGTCCTCATCGACAACCACCTCGACGACAACGGCGGCATCGACCACTCCAAGCTCCGCGATTCCATCCGCGTCGCCGTGCGCATGCTCGACAACGTCATCGACATCAACTTCTACCCCACCGAAGCCGCCAAGACCGCCAACAGCCGTCATCGCCCCATCGGTCTCGGCGTCATGGGTCTCGGCTACGCGCTCTATCGCAAAGGCCTGCCCTTCGCCTCGAAGGAAGCCGTCGAGTTCAACGACGAGTTCATGGAAGCCGTCGCCTACTACGCCTATGAGGCCAGCAGCGATCTCGCCGCCGAAAAAGGCACCTACTCCACCTACAAAGGCAGCAAGTGGGACCGCGGCCTCCTCCCGCAGGACACCGTCGATCTCCTCGCCCAGGAGCGTGGTCTCGACATCGAAGTCCCCCGTGGCGGCAAGATGGACTGGTCCGGCCTGCGCGCGAAGATCGCCAAGAACGGCATGCGCAACAGCAACGTCCTCGCCATCGCCCCCACCGCCACCATCTCGAACATCATGGGCTCCAGCCCCTGCATCGAGCCCCTGTTCACCAACTTCTACACCAAGAGCAACCTCTCCGGCGACTTCATGGTGCTCAATCCCTACCTCGTGAAGGATCTCAAGAAGCGCGGCCTCTGGAACTCCGAGATTCAGAACAAGATCAAGTACACCGACGGCGAACTCGAAAGCATCGAGGAAATCCCCGTCGATCTGAAGCGCAAATACGCCACCGCCTTCGGCATCGACTGGGCCTGGCTCCTCGACGCCGCCGCCCGCCGTCAGAAGTGGATCGACCAGTCCCAAAGCGTGAACCTCTTCTGCGGCGAGAGCGCCATGCAGACCCTGTCCCACATGTACCGCGCCGCGTGGAGAAAGGGTCTCAAGACCACCTACTACCTCCGCACCCGCAGCGCCTCCAACATCGAAAAAGCCACCAGCGAAGTCGAGAAAGAGAAGCGCGGCATCGTCGGCACCCACCACGCCGCCGTAGCCGTCGCCACAGCCGCCGCCAAACAGTTCACCGCCGATGAGGCCCTCGCCTGCTCCCTCGAAGCCATGCGGAATGGCGGGACGTGCGAGGCTTGTCAGTAAGTTTCCTTTCCGTCAAAAACCTCCTGAAAATTGTGGGCGAATCTGATTCGCCCACAATTTAGTGTGGCTAAACAACGTTCGGCAAAAAGATGATCTCCGCGCTCAAGTTTCGCTGGCAGCTCAGCAAGCTCTTCTCCGAGCAAGATCGCGTTCGGAAGATATTTACGGCGCTCCTGACAAAAGCCCGAAAAGAAAAGGCGCACACCGAGGAAATCGAACAGCTGAATAGCGAAGCGTGGATGGAAGAAAGCATGGTCACCGATGACATCGACTTGCTCGTCACTCGTTTTTGGATGCGGCGTGCTAAGCGGTTATTTGTTCCCACGCCTGAGCGAAGCGAAAATGATATGTGGAGAGAGTGCAGCAATATCCCGAGGTGGGTGTTGACCGAGAGAGGCATCAGCGCCGTGCGGGCGGCTGTCCGGGAGGAAGAGAGGGTTGGACGAGAAGTTTGGACTTTCATCATTTCAGGATTCATCGGAACCATTGGCGCGCTGACGGGCCTTTTGGCTGTTTTCTTGAGCAGATGAAAAGAATAGCCAAACAATGGATATGACGTCAGTGTGACTAGACAAAGTGTCTGTCCCTTTATCCCCACTTCAAGCAGGCGTTCAGCTCGCTTTCATCAGCGCGGCCAAAGACGTCCAGCCCTTCGATTCAGCAACAGCGCGAAGGTTATTACTTAGGGGCGGTCTCCTGCTTGGCAGTGGGCACGCGAACGAGTCTGTAAACGAGCTGCCTTCCTCATTGCCCGCTCAAAACGAGAAAAAGGGCTTCCTGTAAATGAAGCCAGTCGTTATGTCTACTAGCTCACTTCCTTTTCGCACGAATGCCAAATAACCGTCGGTCCCGTCCAATTTCTTGAATTTTGCAACCACATACAAATCGTAACTCTGACCTTTGAATTCGATCAGTTGGTTTACTAGCTTTGACGTTTCATCTGTAAGCGGATGTTTCTTATAGTTTGTTATCCTTTCCTCAATTGGCTGGGTGAAATAGGTGCCTCGAACTTCATTGGTCACCATCTCAAATTTTGTGAGGCCGCCCTGGAGTACTCTTCCTACCGAACGGTATATAAAATCGGCAGTTTTATCGGCGTTAAAGGTCACCTGTTCGACTAGCGCGTTTTTTGAAACTTTGTATGTCCCAGAAATCTGCGCACTAGCCTCTGAGACAAGAAGAAAAAGACACACGGATATGCACTTTAGTAAGCTCATTTGGGGCTTATACCAATAATGAGCCTCCAAGCCAAGGAATCTTTACCCGGAACCGGGGGTCGGCGAACCGGGGGTCAGGGTGCAAAAATCAACCATCCTGCCTTCAAGCCTAATCCTTCGCGCTCAGCCAAAGCCCAAGGGGCTTTCGTCATGCAGCCCAGGAGTGCCGAGCGCCAGCGAGCGCTCTCCTGGGAACCGCACCGCTCACGAACTCCGTCGGATCAGGAACCTCAACGAGGTTCCGTCACCCGAACGTCCCTGCGGCATCGAATCGCCCGTGACGGGACCGCCTTGCGGTCCGGGAACATGATGGGGGACGGTGTGGCATGCGAATCCCAAGGGAGCACTCGCCAAGGCTCGGCACCCATGGGCTGCAAGACGGAACCGCGTTGCGGTTCCACACGCCGTGAAGCCACGCCCGGGGCCAAAAATGAAAGCATCGCCGGGAATACCGGGAGTTTCGCCGGAGGTGCGTGATCTTCTGCCGGAATCGTGCGCAGTTCCGCCGGAACCCTGCGATTTCCCTCCCGAACCACGGACACTTCCGCCAGAAGAACACGATTTTCTGCCAGAAGAATGCGTTCTTCTGCCGGAACCATGCGCACTTCTGCCGGAAGAACGTGATCTTCCGCCGGAAGAACGCGCAGTTCCGCCGGTGGAACGCGATCTTCTGCCGGAAGAACCCGCACTTCTGCCGGAACCACGGGCCATTCCGCCAGAAGAACGCGCTTTTCAGCCGCTACCGCGTGCAGTTGCGCTGCAAACCCGTGCATTTGCGCCGCTACCTCGAGCATTTGCACTGCAAACACGCGCATTTGCGCCGCTACCTCAGGCATTTTTGCTGCAAACCCGTGCATTTGCGCCGCTACCGCGTGCAGTTGCGCTGCTAACATGGGCATTTGCGCCGCTACCTCGCGCAGTTGCGCTGCAAACTCAGGCATTTGCGCTGCAAACACGCGCCTTTGGGGAGGGATTGGCCGGTTTGTTGGCCAAACTGCGACAAGCCACAACATCACTGCCGCGCAAGGCATTCGGGAAGCTCATGCCGCAGCTTTGGCTTTAAGACCGAGATAGGTCAGCGTGTCCGCCAGATCGACCAAACCCTCCGCTTCGCGCCGCTCCTGGACCGTGAGTTCCTCCCCGGCATCCTGCTTGTCCAGCAACGCCGACAGCCGCTCGTTCACTCCCGCTGGCAGTTTGAAGCGCGCGAGATCACCGGGCAGTTCCAGATCAAGATGAATGGCCTGTGACATGGTCAGATTATACGGAACTGCTGCTCCAGACGCAATCCCTCACTTTTCACCGCACACGCCGCCATCTTCCCCACCTTTCCGTGCATTCCGTGGGAGACCTCCTCCGAGCCATCACTTGACGTACCCTTTACAAACGCGGGCAGCGCCAGGCCCCAAGGATCACCGGTTGCAATCCGTGATCCTGATCACGACACTTCCGCCGCGCATGAAACTGACACCTGTTCTCCTCCTTCTCGCTCTCGCCCCGGTCTGTTTCCTGCGCGCGGCCGATCCCGCACCGGCCAAACCCAAGGAGCCGAAGCCGCTGCGCAGCCACCACGACTTCCTCGCCGTCATCCCGAAGGACATGGAGCCGGAAAACGCCCGCAAATGGTCCGACGCGCAGAAGGAAGTGGCCAACGGCCTGCTCAAAAAGAAGCTCGTGGACGCCAAGCGCCCCGCGAAAATGCGCTTCAAGGTGCGCGGCGTGGACCACTGGGGCCGCTTTGTCGTGTGGTCCTATCTTCCCGCTGACGAAGGCTACTACATCCGCGTCTTCGCCAGCCAGTGGAAGAATGACAACATGCTGCCGAAGCTCGCCACGCTGCGCGAAGGCGATCTCATCGAGATGACCGGTGTGTGCGACCTCGCCAAATTCGAAAACCTCTGGAACACCCCGTCGCTCTCCCTCGGCATCGGCAACGCCAGCTTCATCAAGCTCCTGCCCAACGGCAAACCCGCGCCCGCGCCGGAACGTGTGCCCGTGAAGCTCATCTCCGCCGTCTATGGCTCCGGCACCTCGTTCACCGATGTCACCGACCGCGTGAAAGCCCTCCTCGACGAACCCGGTGCCCTCTTCCACGCCAACCCCCACTGGCTCGGCGCTGATCCAACGCCTGGCTGGAACAAAGCGCTCGTCATCGTCCATGAGATCGATGACAAACGCCGCACCTTCACCGTCGGCGAAAACGGCGAGGTCAGCGCCGCGCTGATCGTGAAATAGCCGGAATACCAGCGTCGCAGCGCTGCTCCGATTCAAAGTCGGAAATCACCCTCTCCCGACACCATATCGCGGATGCCTTTTCTCGTGCCGCACACAGAGAATGCGGACTCGCCCGGGCCGGATCTCATAGAGCACATCGTAGGGGAATCGTTTCAGCTTCACCCGGCGAATGGATTTCGAGGCTAGCCAAAAACTAAAGCCCTCGGGCCGTGCTTCGATCTGTGCCAGCGCTTCCTTCAACTTGGCGAAGAAGTCGTCTCCCAGGCCGACGCTCTGCTCCTCATACCAATCCACCGCCTCATCGACCTCCGCCTGAACCCGCCGGTGATAGCTCAGCTTCATCGACGATCACGATTGATCTTGAGCCCCGCCATGAACACCTCGTGCGACAGTTCCACACTCGGATCAGCATCCATTTCCTCCGACCGCCGCGTCGCCTCCTCCAGCCAGGCCTGATCGACCGTCTTCTGCCAGTCCTCCGGCACGCTCGCATAAAGCCGGTCTGCCAGCGCCACGCGCTCGGCGACAGGCAACGCAAACAAGCTCTGGGTCAATGCTGCCGTGCTCATGGACCTGATCATCCTCAATTTCTCGCCGAAATCCACTCTCAATTCCTGCATGTCATGCTGGGTTGAATCCACGCTGCAAGAATCCCACTCCTCCCGCGCTCTTTCCCGCATGATCCGCGTCATCATCTATCTCGCCCTCATTTCCATCGTCGCCGCCCAGGAGCCGCAGCTCGCGGCGACGCTCACCTTCACCGAAGGACCCACCGTGGCACCGGATGGCAGCGTGTATTTCACGGAAGTCGTGAACCAGCGCATCATGAAGCTCGGCACGGACGGCAGGCTGACCGTCTTCCGCGAGAACAGCAACGTGGCCAACGGCCTGCTCTTCGATCCCGAAGGCCGCCTCATCGCCTGCGAGGGCGCGACCTTCCAACGTCCCGGCGTGAAGGTCAGCGGCATCCCGCGCGTGACACGCACCGACATGAAAACCGGCCAGATCGAGGTGTTGGCGGAGAGTTTTGAAGGCAAACCGCTCACCGGGCCGAACGACGTGACGATCGACTCGAAAGGGCGCCTCTACTTCACCGAACTCGGCGGCGCGGCGGTGTATCGCATCGACGCGCCCGGAAAAATCGCCCGCATCCTCGCCGCGCCGGATGTGCAGAACCCGAACGGCATCCAGATCTCGCCCGATGACCGCACGCTCTACCTCGTGGAGGCCAATCAGGCACAGGGAGGCGCGCGCCTCATCCGCGCCTACGACCTGCAAGCCGATGGCAGCGTGACGAACATGCGTGTGCATTTCGACTTCTCACCGGGCCGCAGCGCCGACGGCATGAGCATCGACTCGCAGGGCAATCTCTGGGCCGCCGCCGGTCTGAACCACACACGCGGCACCTCCGAGACGCTGGACACGAAGTGCGGCGTGCATGTCATCTCGCCGCAGGGCAAGCGCATCCAGTTCATCCCCATCGTCGAGGACACCATCACCAACACCGCCTTCGGCGGCGCGGACATGAAGACCCTCTACATTACCGCCGGCAAAAACCTCTATCAGGTGCGCACCGACATCGCCGGTCTGCCGAGGTGATGGCGGAATTCAGCGGCGGAACAATCAAGCGCGTGACTTCCATTCCGGCGCTTGCCTCGACGCCATTTCGAGAAACAATCCGCTCATGAAGCATCCACATTTCCTGTCCGTCGCCGAGCAGATGCAGGTGCTGCAATCGCGTGAGGACGTGGCCACTTGGTCACTGGCACGCCTCGGCCTGCCGCCGGAGTGGCGGGACACCAACGAGCCCGGCAACACCGAACGCTGCGAGGGCGCCGTGAGCCGCCTCTTCACCCTCACTCGGGCCGACGTCGAGGCCAGCCTTGCCTCCCAAGGCTTGCAGCCCGAAAACCTGCCGCCCTACCACACCCAACCGGGCTCGCGTGACGGCTCCTACTTCATCGCCCAAGGCAAAACCTGGGAACTTTACTTCCAGGAACGCGAAAGCAAATGGGCAAGCGCGGTCTTCGACGATCTGACCGAGGCACGGAAACTTCTCCTCAACGTGTGGCTCCCCATCTGGCTCGAACACCTCCGCGTGCCCTGCCGCACGAAGTCAGGCAAGGTCATCACGGAACTGTAGGTTGCGAGCTTTGAAGGCCATCGTCGCAGGCCGGTGACCTGTGCGGGACGGAACCTGAAAAAAATCGTGGCTGCACGTGTCCCAGAGTCCGACGAACCTTGGTTTGCATGACGCAGACCGGGCGGGCTTCAGATTCGCCCACACGGACATGCAGCAAAGGCTTTTCCAAAAGCGAAAACCGTTCTTATATCCGCCCATGCCGCCCGCCAGCCTCGAAGAGCTCGAAGAACGCCTCAGCCGACCCACGCCCGCCGTGATCGACCTGATGCGCGCCATGCCGGGCGACATCATTGTTTTGGGAGCTGCGGGCAAGATGGGGCCGTCACTCACGCGAATGGCGAAACGGGCCAGCGACGAGGCAGGCACGAAACGGCGCGTGATCGCGGTGTCGCGCTTCAGCACGCCGGGTTCGGCGGAGGAGTTTCAGCAGCACGGCATCGAAACCATCGCCGTCGATCTGCTGGCAGCGAACGCCGTGGCCTACCTGCCGCATGCGCCGAACGTGGTCTTCATGGCGGGCATGAAATTCGGCTCCACCGGCCAGGAACCGATGACCTGGGGGATGAACGCGTGGCTGCCCGGTCTCGTGTGCGAGCGCTACCACCGCAGCCGCATTGCCGCGTTCTCCACGGGCAATGTTTATGGCCTCGTGCCTGTCGAACGCGGCGGCAGCAAGGAGGATGACGCGCTCAATCCTGCCGGTGAATACGCCATGAGCTGCCTGGGCCGCGAGCGCATCTTCCAGCACTTCAGTCAGACACGCGGCACGCCCGTCTCCCTCATTCGCCTGAACTACGCCTGCGACCTGCGCTACGGCGTGCTGGTCGATGTCGCGCAGAAAGTCTGGAGCGGCCAGCCGGTGGATGTGCGCATGGGCTGGTTCAATACCATCTGGCAGGGCGATGCGAACGCGCTCTCGCTCCTCAGCCTCGGCAAGGCGCAAAGCCCCGCCTGGACCGTGAACCTCACCGGCACCGCCACCCTCAGCGTGCGCGAGGTCGCGAAGCGCTTCGGCGAAATTTTCGGCAAACCCGCACACATTGAAGGCAAGGAAGCTCCCGATGCGCTGCTGAGCAATCCCTACCGCAGCTTCGTCGAACTCGGCATCCCCTTCATCCGCGATGAAGAGTTGATGGAATGGGTCGCGAGCTGGGTTTCCCACGGCGGCGAATCGCTCGGCAAGCCGACGCACTTCGAGTCGCGGGATGGGAAGTTTTGAGAAACAATCGGCCATAATGCCTCAATTCATCCATCTCACCGACGAACGGCTACTGAAACGTTTGGAGCAGTCAGGCATTCGCACTACGAAGTGGGGCGATAAAGTGCGTTGCGTATACGCCACTCCAGTTTTGAAGGATTTTCAAAAATCGCATCAATGGCTCCGCGAACTTAAAAACAAGGGCATTCGCACGATCGGAGCAGTGCAGTTCAGGATTCCAGACAAGGAGGAGGTTTTGGTGGGGCGCTATAACGAAGAACCGCTCTCTGTCACCGCCGCACAGGCAGTGAAGGTTTTTATGGAGCATTCGACCGGATTAGGGCTTCAGATCCTCATTCTTCGTCGAATCGAAGCAAAAGAGGTGGTACGAACCTATATCCCCAAGCAGATTGTTGGTTGGCGTTACCACCCGGATGCCCATGGAAAGCCTCCGTTCTGCGGATGCGCCTATTGCCAGAGAGGGCTAATCAAGAATCGAAAGATTCGCGAAAAATATGAAGCGCAGGACCAATCGGACTGACCCAAGTGTTACAGCAAACTGTCATGGGCACCGCGCTCACTCCGCCGCCCCCGGCCGGAGCCAGTAGAGCACGCTCATCCTGACGGCGATGCCGTTTTCGACCTGCTGGTTGATGAGGCACTTCTCGTAGTTCATGCCGGTGTCGGTGATTTCGACGCCGCGGTTCACGGGGCCGGGATGCATGAGGTGGAGGCCGCGCTCGCGCAGGATTTCGACGCGCTCGTTGGTAAGGCCGTAGTTCTTGTGATACTCGGCGGCGCTGGGGAAGAAAGGCTCGTCGAGGCGCTCGCTCTGCACGCGGAGGAGGTAGATGACATCAGGCTTCCACTCGAAGGCGTCACGCCAGTTGCCAAACTGCGGGATTTCCTGCGGCACCTCACGCGGCATCATGGAACCGGGGGCGAGATAGGCTACCTGCATGCCGAGGCGGCGGAAGATGAGGCTGGTGCTGCGGGCGACGCGGGAGTGCTGGATGTCGCCTACGATGAGGGCGCGACAGCCGCGCAGGTCTTTGTGAATCTCGCGCAGCGTGAAGGCATCCAGCAGCGCCTGGGTGGGATGCGCGTGCCAGCCGTCGCCGGCGTTGATGACGCTGGCACGGGTGTTTCGGGCGATGAGGTTCGGCGTGCCGGACTGCTTGTGCCGCACGACGATGTAATCGACGCGCATGGCCTCCAGGGTCTCCACGGTGTCGAGAACGGACTCGCCTTTGACGACGCTGCTCGATTCGATGTCGAAGTGCGTCACGTCGGCGCTGAGACGGCTGGCGGCGACTTCAAAGCTGGAGCGTGTGCGGGTGGACGGCTCGTAAAACAGCGTGAGCATCGTCCGGCCCTTGAGTGTGGGAACTTTCTTCACGCTGCGTTTGAAGAGGTCTTTGAAGGGAACGGCGTTGTCGAGCACGAACGCGATTTCCTCATCCGTGAGCGAGGCGATGTCGAGGAGGTCTTTGCGCGGGGTCATCTCGGTGAGGCTTGGGTTTGCACGGTGCAGGAGTCCTGGCCGTCCACTTCTTCAAAACGCACCGCCACACGCTCGCCGGGAGCCAGGGTGACTTTGAGCGCGGAAAAATCCGGCTGCACGGGGAATTCACGCCCGCAGCGGTCCACCAGCACGGCAAGCTGCACGCGTTTGGGGCGGCCAAAATTGAGCAGTTCCTCCAGCGCGGCGCGCACGCTGCGGCCGGTGAAGATCACTTCGTCACACAGCACGACGTTGAGGCCGTCGAGGTCGAAGGCGATGTCGGAGCCTTCGAGCTTGGGCACCATCTGGAAGGTGTTCAGGTCATCGCGATATTGCGTGAGGTCGATGGTGCCGACGAAGACCTTCGTGCAGCCGAGTTTTTCGATCTCAGCGGCGATGCGCTTCGCCAGCGGCACGCCACGGGTGAAAATGCCGACGAGGGCGAGGCTTTCCGCGCCTTGGTTCGCCTCGCAGATGCTTTTTGCCAAAGCGGCCACTCCTTCAGCCATCTGGGCCTTGGTGAGGAGGGTGCGTTCGTTTTGCGGCATGGTGGGAAGCGTGCGCGGAAAGTCCGGCGATTCGCGGTCTTGTCAAATCAGCCGATGGCGGCGCCAGCGGAGAAGTTTCGTGTCCGTTTCCGCCTCCAGGGTTGCAAAGCTGGCGCGGCTTTGGTTTGATGCGCGCATGAGAAATCTTTTGCGTGTGTTGTCGATGACGGCTGGCTGCGGTCTGCTGGCCAGTTGCGAGGTGTTTCGTGAGAACAAGGTTCTCATCACCTGCCATGTGCAGAGCAACGAGGTCGAGCATCCCGGCGAGATCATGCGGCTGCCCATCGACGGTCAGGAGATGATTTTCAAGAAGGTGCCGGAGTTCAGCCAGCGCAGCATCGCCGCGTTTCAGCCGTTTCCCGCCGATGAGGGCCAGGGCAACGGTTTGCTACTGCAGCTTGATGCGAAGGGCAAAAACTACCTGGAGGCCGCCTCCCGCCTGCACCAGGGCATGATCATGCTGACCATGATCAACGCGGTGCCGGTGGACATGGTGCAACTCGACCAGCCGATCTCCGATGGCCGCTTCACCATCTGGCGCGGCGTTTCCGACGCGACCATCAAGGAGCTGGACAAGTTTTACCCGCGTCTGAACCGTCTGAAATCCTCCTCCCGGTGGATGGACATGCTGCCCTCCACGGACAAGGAGAAACTGAGTGCCCGCCGGGCCGCCAAAGAAGCGGAGGCCGCCGAGAAAGCCGCGCAACGTGATTTGGAACGTGGCATCGTCCGTCCGGTCCCCAAGACCCGCGACATCCCGCTCGAAGGCTTCAAAACGCCTGGAACCTGATGAAGCGCCCCGCCCTGTCATTGCTCGCATTCTTGATGCTCGGCTGCATGGCGCAGGGGCAGAACTTGCTGCTGCCCACGGACAACCGTGCGTTGTTTGACGAGCCGGCGCAGTTCTTCCAGTTCGTGGACCGTGACTTTGAGGGCGCGAAGAGCACGCCATGGGAGGGAGGGCAGTTTGGATTCGTGCGCGATCCACGGCGCCTCGGCAGCCGCATCGCCTATGCGCGGTTTCACGAGGGGCTCGACATCAAACCGCTCAAACGAGACGCGCAGGGCAATCCGCAGGATGAGGTGCGCGCGATCGCCGACGGCATCGTGGCTTACTCGGCAGCGTCGGCCGGTCTGAGCAACTACGGCCGCTACATTGTGGTGCGTCACGATTGGGGCGAGGGTTCGCTTTACTCGCTCTACGCGCATTTGCGTGAGTCACGCGTGGCAGCCGGTCAGAAGGTGAAGGCAGGCACGACACTCGGGATTCTTGGTTACACCGGCAGCGGGATCGATCAGCGCCGTGCGCATGTGCATGTGGAGCTGAACCTCTTTCTTTCCAGCCGTTTCGAAGCCTGGCATGCGGCGAACTTTGCCACGCCGAATCATCACGGCGTGTTCAACGGTCTGAACCTCATCGGTCTCGATTTGCAGGCGCTTTACCTCGCGCAGCTGAAGAATCCGGGCATCACCGCCGCTGGAGCCGTGCGGGCGACAGAAAGCGGCTACCGCGTGGCGATTCCAGGCGATGCGACGATGGAGATCGTGAAACATTATCCCTGGCTGCTCGATGGGCCGCGTCCTGCGGGCAAATCTGCGAGCTGGGAGGTCACATTCAGCCGCTGGGGGCTGCCATTGGCGGTCAAAGCCTCGAACATGTCCGTGTCACAACCCGTGGTGACGTGGGTGAAGGACGCTGGCATTCCACACTACACGCACACCCGTGGCTGCGTGACCGGCAGCGGTGAGACGGGCAAGCTCACGACGGAAGGCCTGCGCTTTGTGAAGCTGGTGTGCGGCTGGTTTTGATCGTTCGTGGTTAGGGCTTCAGCCCGTCATTCCCAATCGGGCTAAAGCCCGAACTACGAACTCATGGCTTCGTCTCCGGAACATAGAACCGACCCATGTGCTCCAGGATCTTCGCGCGCAGCTCGTCGCCATCGATCTCGCCGTTGTGGCGGAAGATGACCTCGCCACCGGGAGCGACGACGAGCGTGTGCGGAATCGGGCCGGGCCATTCGGGATCGAGCGCCTGAATCAGCGCCTCGCTGCTGGCCTCGTTGAAAAGGTAGGCGTTGCCTTTGCGGCCTTCGGCCTTGAGCGAGGGTTTCAATTTGTCCGGGACGATGGCGTTGTGCTTTTCGAGGAAGGTTTTCACCGCAGGCAGCTCCTTCGGATCATCCATGCTGATGCTGATGAACTCAAAGTCGCGCAGGCCGAACTTGCGCGAGGTGGCGACGAGTTCGGGAAACTCCTTCACGCAGGGCCCGCACCACGTCGCCCACACATTGAAGAGGCGGACTTTCTTCGTGTCGTTCTTGCGCAGCGCCGTGACGCCCTTCGCGTCGATCCATTCGACCTCCACCTCGCCCTTCTCCCACTTTTCGTTGTCAGCGGCGAGCTGACCACGTTTGTCGATCCACTTGGTGGAGCAGCCATGAGGTTTCGTGACCTCGACAGGCACCGGTTTGCCGTCCAGGAGTGCTTCAATGGCATTGCGTGCATCAGGAGAAGTCACCGTGGCCTCACCCGCGTAGCGCGAGTCATCCAGCCAGCCCTGGTAACGAAGTTTGCGCTCCTTGTCGAAGATCATGACGTGCGGAGTGGCGAGGCAGCCGTAGGCGAGCGCCGTCTTCTGCGTGTCGCCGTCGTAGAGGTAGGGGAAGTTGAAGTCCTGCTCCTTCGCGTGGCGCTTCATCTCGGGAAAGCTGTCGTTGTACTTCGAGTAGCCGAGTTCGTCGGGCCGCAGGGCGGCCGGATCGTTCGGATTGATCGCCACGAGCTTCAATCCCTTGCCCCTGTAGTCCTTCACCAGCTTCTTGATGCGCCCTTCGACCGCCTGCGAGGTGGGGCAGTGGTTGCTGAGGAAGGCAATCATGAGCAGATCGGCGTCTGCGTAGTCCTTGAGCGTGTGTTTTTCCTCGTCGATGCCGATCAGTTCGAAATCCGGCGCCACATCGCCGATCTTGGGCTCATGAAAACCCTCGGGCATGCCTGACTTCTTTGCCTTCGGCGTTTCGGCATTCGCGAGGGCCGGAAGCAGAGCCACCAGCAGGGAAACAGCGAGCTTGTTCATGGTTGTGATCATTCGGGTTTGGCAGCCTGGCAGCTCCAGCACAGGTCAAACGAGGCTGGATTGGATTCTTTGCACGCGGCGCAGAGCCATTCTTCGGACGAGGAGGGCGGGGGAGAATGGTACGATCGGAGCAGGGCGCTTGCCCGTTCATAATCGGCATCGTTCAGCAGACATAGGGTCGGCTGAAGCGGCATGATGAAGATGTTGGCGAGTTGCGCGGTCGTTTCATTGCGAATGAAACAGGGGATCTCGGCTTCATCGAGGATCGACTTGTAATAGCCAAGCCGGGTGGAATCCAAACTGGTCAACAGGTCGCGCATACACGTCGGCGCTCAAACTTCAAACTCATCCGCCGGATCAAACGGCGGCATCGGCACGTTGATGATCTTCAGTTTCCCAACGGCGCGATGCACGCAGCCGGGCCGGATCATGACCGTGGTCATCGGCTTGAGCGGAATGATCTGCCCGTCCGCCTCCAGATGGCCCTCGCCTTCGAGGACGATGTAGATCTCCGTCATCTTCTGGTGGTAGTGCGCCTTGGAGTCCGCGTGGATGTCCGTCAGATGCACGGTGGCGAGGGTGTTCCAGTCTTCCTTGAACGCCCGCCGTGCCTGACCGCAGGGGCAGGGTGTCGGCGGAATTTCATCAAGCTGGGCGACGGCGAAACGAGGGGAAGACATGATTGAATGACGAATGGTTACTGGCGGCGGTGCTCTTTGGCAAAGGTGGCCGCGTCCCGGGCGGCGTGCATGACATAGAGGATGCGAACGCCCGTGTTGTCTGGGAGAGGGCGGTAATAGATGAGGTAGTTCGGGTATTCGGTGACGACGAACATGCGGATGCCTCGGAGGGTGCGGCGTAGCGGATGGAACTCTGTGCCCATTTGAGGCTTGCAGGCGAGAAGCTCGAACATGCTGGTGATGGCACGCTCCACCGCCACGGCTGCCGCTGGATTGTCCATGGCGATGTAAGCCGATAACTCGATCAAATCGTTATCGACCTCTGGATGAACCTGCAGCTGCGCCTCACGCATGACGAAGCTGCTGGACACGTTTCATCACCTTGGCGCGGATCTCTTCGCGATAGGCATTCATATCCGTGATGGTGATGAACGGCCCCTTGTCGCGCTCCTCCAGGATGTCCTCGAGCTGCTGTTGTGCCGGGTCCGCCTCTTGCTCGTCTTCTAAAGACACGGCGACAAAGGAAGCGAGGTAGCTTTCGGGCGACTCGTTTTTTTCCATGGCCTTGCGGTTGAGGAGCGGCACCAGCGTTTCAGGAAGATGGATCGTGAACTCAGGCATGGTGGGAGATTAACATGCCGCAGGAATGGCGGCACGGCTTTTTTACAGCGCCGCCAGCGCCGCAGCGGCAACTTCTGCCGTCTGTTCCAGGTCATCTCGGCTGTGCGCCATGCTGATGAAGCCGGTCTCGAACTGGCTGGGGGCGAAATAGACGCCGTGGTCGAGGCAGTGGTGGAAGAATTTGCGGAAGGCGGCGAGGTCGGAGGTTTTGGCGTCCTGCAGGTTGTGGACTTCCTTTTCGGTGAAGAACAGGCAGAACATGCTGCCTTTGCGATACCAGCGGTAGTTGAGACCCTTCTTCTTGAGCACGTCGAGCACGGCGGTTTCCATGATCTGGCCGAGGTTTTCGAGCAGGGCGTAGCCGTTTTTCTTTTCCAGCTCACGAAGCTGGGCCAAGCCGGCGGCAAGAGCAACGGGATTGCCGCTGAGCGTGCCCGCTTGATACACGGGGCCGAGTGGGGCGAGCTTGTCCATGATGTCGGCACGACCGCCGAAGGCACCGACGGGCAAGCCGCCGCCGATGACCTTGCCGAGGCAGGTCAAATCGGGCGTGATCTTCTCCAGCTCCTGCACGCCGCCTTTGGCGAGGCGGAAGCCGGTCATCACTTCGTCGAAAATGAGCAGCGCGCCGTGCTTCGTGGTAATGTCGCGGAGTTTTTGCAGAAAGCCAGGTCTCGGCAGGATGAGGCCCGCATTCGCCGGATACGGTTCGACGATCACGCAGGCGATTTCGTGGCCTTTTTTGTCGAATAGCTCTTCGAGCGCGGCTTCATCATTGAAAGGCAGCACGCTGGTGAGTTCGGCAAAAGCACGCGGCACACCGGCGCTGTCAGGATTGCCATGCGTGAGCGCTCCGCTGCCTGCGGCGACGAGGAGGCTGTCGGAATGGCCGTGGTAGCAGCCGTCGAATTTCACGAGGCGGTCGCGGCCAGTGAAGCCACGCGCGAGGCGGATGGCGGACATCGTGGCCTCGGTGCCGCTGCTGACCATGCGCACCTTTTGAATGCTGGGCACCCACTCGCAGATGGTGCGGGCCATTTCGACCTCGAAGAGATTGGGAATGCCGAAACTGACGCCGTCCTTGGCGGCGTTGTGGATGGCCTCGATCACTGGAATCGGTGCATGGCCGAGAATGGCGGGACCCCAGGTGCCGACGTAGTCGATCATGCAGCGGTCATCCACGTCGTAGATGCGGCAGCCTTTGGCGCGCTTCACGAAGAAGGGATCGCCGCCGACGTTGCGAAAAGCGCGCACGGGCGAGTTCACGCCGCCGGGGATGTATTGCTTGGCGAGGTCGAAGAGCTTGGTGGAAAGGGGTCCGTTGGGCATGGCTGGGATGGAAAGGGATACGCGGGAGTGTTTTCACGTCGAACAAAAGGTTGCCGGGAAGCGTCGGAGTCGCGTATCCTCACTCCGAACCGCCCCCCAGCCTATGAAAGCGATCCGTCTGATTTTTTTCGCCCTGCTCGTCACTCAGGCGATCCAGGCACAGGTTGTCACTTCGTCCCCTCGCAACAAGCCCACCTCATTGAACCTGGAGCCGGGGACTTTCTCCGTGGAGGGCATGACGCCCAAACCCATCGTGCTCAAAGTGCAGCTTGAGGCGCCAATGTATCCCACCAGCAAGTTTCAGGGGGCGCTCGGTTCCTTTGCGCCAGGAACGCTCGTCACGCTGATAGCCATGTCGGACACGGCCTACCGTGTACGTGGTCGGGCCCGTCATGGCGATGTCGCAGGATGGATCCGTCAGGCCGAGGTGCTGTCCACCGATCCGAATCTGGCCACGAACCTCAAAAAACTCTACGAGCGCACCAAGAAGGTCGAGGAGCTGATTCAAAACCGCCAGGTCGCCCTCGGCATGACCAGTCAGGAGGTGCAGGCATCTCTGGGCAAACCCTCCCGCACCAGCGCCAAAATCAACGCCGCAGGCAAGGAGGAGAAACTGGAGTTCAGCATCTATGAAAGAGTGCCGCAGACCACCACCGGACGCGATGCTTTCGGCCAGCTCGTGCAGACCGTCGTTTATGTGAAGGTCGAGGTCGGCACGCTCGGCGTCAGTTTTAAAGATGGCGTCGTCTCCGAGATCGAGGAGACGAAGGGCAATCCGCTCGGCGGTGGTGGTGTGCAGATCATTCCGCCTCCTTTCGTTTTCTGATCAACGAATCGCCTCCTTCACCCGCTCCGGTGACCAACCCGCCGCCCGCAGGCTGCGCAGCGAGCGCGCATCATCACGTTTCGCCAGACGCTTGCCGGTTTCATCCGTGATCAGCCGATGATGCTGCCATTCCGGCACCGGCAGGCCGAGCAACTCCTGCAACAGCCGGTGCAAATGCGTCGCTTCGAGCAAATCTTCGCCACGCGTCACCAGCGTGATGCCTTGCAGCGCGTCATCGACGACCACGGCGAGATGATAACTCGCCGGCGTGTCCTTCCGCGCCAGCACGACATCGCCAAACACATCGGGTCGCATGGTGAAGCTGCCACGATCGCGATCTTTCCAGGTGAGTTGTTTGGAAACGAGCGTCACTGCTTTGGCGACATCCAGACGAAGCGCATAGGCTTCACCAGCCGCGATGCGTTCCGCACGCTCGTCCACACTCCGATTCCGGCACGTTCCTGGATACAGCGGCCCATCGGGTCCTTGGGGTGCATTGCCAGCGCGTGAAATCTCCTCCTGAATCTCCCGTCGTGTGCAAAAACATGGATACAAGACGCTCTGTGCTTCCAGCTTTGCCAAAGCGGCCCGGTAATCGTCAAAGTGGTCGCTTTGCCGCCTCACCGGCATCTCCCAGCTCAATCCCAGCCACGCCAGATCCTCAAAGATCGCCTCCTCATACTCCGGTCTCGCTCGTGTGCCGTCGATATCCTCCAGGCGAATCAAGAACCGCCCGCCCACCGCCTTTTCATGCGCAAACAACGCCGCATACGCATGACCCAGATGCAGCCATCCGGTGGGACTGGGGGCGAAACGGGCGACTTCAGGCATGCTCAAACTTTCTTCTTCTTCTTCACCACGACATCGCCGTTTTGAAATTTTCCGCGCATCACGCTGCTAAACACATGTAAGTCCGGACGAATCATGCCATGCGTGAGATTGCATTTCACTATCGTATCGGGCAGTGAAAATGATTCTCCCCAGCCGCTGATGTCCAAACCGCTACCCTGAAGGTAAAGCGTGTGGTCGAATTTTTCCTTCGCATGAACTTTGCCGTCGTGAATGTGCAGCGTCGGGAAAAACACGGTGCCTGGCAGCGCCGTCGGGAATGAAAATGCCATTGGATGCACCTGCGTGTTGCCTGGTTTCAATTTGAACACGGCGAACCCAAACTCAGCGTAGCCGGGCAGTTTCGTCCACACGTCATCCGGCAGTCGGAAGCGGGCATCCAAACGGCTGAAATCTGCAATCGTCGGCACAAAGCTGGCATCGTAAGCACCGACGGATACAACTTTGAGCGAATATAAGTGAGCAGACCGCAAATTGGCGGAAGGATCGATTCCAACGCTCGGCGGCCATAGTGCGGACAAATCCTCAAACACTGTCTCATACTTCGAGAAGTCAAAAAACTTCACCGCATCCTCGCCTGCGCCCTCCTTGACCGGAATCGGCAGCACCATCGCCAGATCCTGATTCGCCTTCACCGACATCTGGTAAATGAGCGCCTGGCGTCCATCTGTTCTTAGTCGCGCAAAGATACGGGTGTTTTTGACCTCCTCGACTTTTCCAGTGAAGCAGCACATGATGCCGCATGCTACCGAACCGTCACACCTCCTGTCCAGCATGAATCTCGCCGACCTTGTCACCCACCTCGACACCGAATTGCGCATTGCGGAGATCGCGGACTACTCGAACGCGCTGAACGGCCTCCAGCTCGAAAATCACCAGGGGAAGGTCAGCAAGATCGTCGCCGCCGTCGATGCGACCCTGCCGGTGATGCGCAAGGCAATCGCTGCGGGAGCGGATTTGCTGATCGTGCATCACGGCATGTTCTGGAGCGGCTTGCAGACGTGGACGGGGCCGGTGTTTCAGAAGTTGAAGCTCTGCCACGACAACGGGCTGGCGGTTTATAGCGCGCATCTCCCGCTCGATGTGCATCCGGTGCTCGGCAACAACGCCCAAATCGCCCAGGCACTCGGTTTGACGCCCACCGGCGGCTTTTTGGAGTATAAGGGCAGCAATGTCGGTGTGACGGCGGATCATGAGATGCCGCTGGAGGAACTCACGACACGATTCAAAACCGCCCTCGGCGGCAATCCGGTGCACGTATGCAGCGGTGGGCCCAAAACGACGCGGAAGATCGGCATTTCATCTGGCGGTTCAGGTTCTGAAGTCGCGGCAGCGGCCAAAGCGGGCATCGACACTTTCATCACCGGCGAAGGACCGCATTGGAGCTACACGCTCGCCGAAGAACTCGGCATCAACGTCCTCTATGGCGGCCACTACGCGACGGAAACCTTCGGTGTGAAGGCGCTGGCGGCGCACATCGAGGGGAAGTTCGGCATCCCGTGGGAATTTGTGGATCACCCGACGGGTTTGTGAGCCATGAGCTGGTTGAAGCGTGATTTCTTCGAGCGCGATGTTCTCAACGTAGCGCATGATCTGGTCGGTGTCGAACTCGTCTGGAACGGCTGCTCTGGCATCATCATCGAAACCGAAGCCTACGCAGTCAACGACGATCCGGCCTGCCACACGGCCTCACGTCCAAGCGCCCGTGAGTTTGTGCGCTCCAAACCTCCCGGAACGGCCTATGTTTATTTCAACTACGGCATGTACTGGCTCTTCAACGTGCTCGTCAAAGGAGGCGCGCGCGACGGCCTGATCCTCATCCGTGCTCTGGAACCCAAACGCGGTATTGAGGTGATGCAGCAGCGCCGCAAACGCGACAAATTGCACGAACTCTGCTCCGGACCCGGAAAGCTGGCGGTTGCCCTTGGAATCGAAGGCGTTCATCACGGCACCGTGATGGCCGGACGCGGCAGACCGCCGGGTTGCGGTCTCAGGACGCCGCAGGACTCCACGCATGAAGTGGTTACCGACATCCGCGTCGGCATCAGCCAGGCGGTGGATTTCCCCTGGCGCTTCCTGTCACATCACAGCCCTCATCTCAGCGTCAAGCACGGCAAGGTGAAGCTGCCAGTGATCACGCCACGCCGCCGCCCAAAATGAGGCGCACCAAGGCCACGATGCCGACGGCGATGTTGATGGTGAGGCCTATCTTTCTCTCCGGGAAGACGCCAAAGATGATGCCAATCACGCAGAACACGAGCACCAGCCAGTTCAGCGCTCCCAGCAGAGGTATGAGGCTGGGAATCATGCACAGAGCGGCAAACAGACCGATCAGGACCGAGAGGATTTGGGAGATGGTTTTCATACTGGCGGCAAAGATCGTCGGCTGGCCTTGAACACAACTGGAATTCCAAAACATCATTGTAAGCCACACCTTGCATTCAAGCGCGGACGCGGTACTCTCCGGCCTCGCTGAAGTAAAGGAGAGGTGGCTGAGTGGTTGAAGGCACCTGACTCGAAATCAGACGTTGTCGAAAGGCAACCGAGGGTTCGAATCCCTCCCTCTCCGCCATCTTATCGAGTCACCACCGGGAACGAGTCCGGCGCATCCACGGCGTAAAACTCGCTCGCTTCAGGATCGGGCATGCCATGACTGCGGATGCCTTCCAGCCTGCGGCGGCTGCCACGTTCACTGCCCGGACGATTCGCCGTGCGCTGCACGAGATCCGTGATGACTGGCGCGGCAACTGCGGCGCTGGCCGCGAGCAGCGCCAGAGCGATTACATTGGAGGAACCACGACGCATGCCACGCCCAAACAGGATGCCCAACGCGCAGCCTGCGGCGGCGGGGGCGATCAGGGAAGCATAGGACTCGTAGCTGGGGGCGGGAGCGTTTTCTTGCATGCGGCACCATAGCCGCACACGGAGAATCGCCAAAGAGGAATTTGCCCGTTCCCTGTTTCCTGTTACATCATCACTTTGCCTCTTTTCACCTCCACATGACTCCAGCCGCATCCCCCAAACGTTACGCCCTCATCCTTGCCGGGGGCAGCGGTCAGCGCTTTTGGCCCATCAGTCGCGACGCCCTGCCCAAGCAGTTGCTCAAGCTCTTTGGCGACAAGACACTCCTGGAGCTCACCATCGAGCGCCTTGAGGGGTTCGTACCCAAGGAGAACATCCTCATTCTCACCAACAAGCAGCAGGAAGCCTCGGTTCGAGCGCTGGTGAAGGATCTGCCCGCCGAAAACATCGTCGCCGAGCCGGAAAAGCGTGATACCGCCCCTGCCATCGCCCTCGCCGTCGGTTGGGTCGTCGCACGCGATCCGACGGCCACGATGATTGTCCTTCCCGCCGATCATCTCATTCAAAACCACGCCGAGTTTCAGCGCGTGCTGTCCAATGCCGCCCTCGCCGCCGAAAACAGCGGCAGCCTCGTCACCATCGGCATCAAACCCACCTGGCCCTGCCCCAGCTACGGCTATGTCGAGCGCGGCCGCCGTGCAAGCATCGGCGGTCTCGATGACCTCCCGGTGTGGGAGGTCGCGCGTTTCCGCGAGAAACCGAATCCCGATCTCGCCGAGCACTTCATCAGTCAGGGCAATTTCCTCTGGAATGCCGGCATGTTCATCTGGACCATCCCCGCCATCTTCAGCGAACTCAGCCGCCACTGCCCCGTGCTGGCCGACTTCATCTCCGAACTGCGTGGCTCCAAGGACTTCGCCGCCACTGTGGCCAGGCAGTTTGGCAAGCTGCCGAAGCTCTCCATCGACTACGCACTCATGGAGCGTGCCTCCCGCGTGCTCAATATTGAGTCCACCTTCGACTGGGATGACGTGGGGAACTGGACCAGCGTCGGGCGTTACCTCAAGGCCGATGACGACGGCAACCAGCACAACTGCGCCCTCTCGCAGCAGGATGCCGCCAACAACATCGTCTTTACCCAGACCGGCCAGCATGTGGCGCTCATCGGTGTTCAGGATCTCATCGTCGTCGCCTCGAAGGATGGCCTCCTCGTTGCCAGCCGCAGCAAGGCTGAGAACATCAAAAAAATCGTCGATGGCCTGCCGCAGGAGTTGAGGTGATGTGTTATGAGTTCTTGGCTGGGGCAGTCCTTGTTGCCGATTCTTGCCCCTAACTCATAACCCTTAACCGATAGACCCTCATGCCCCGCATCCTCGCCATCGACCACGGGACCGTGCGCATCGGCCTCGCTTTGAGTGATGAGACCGAGATCGTGGCGAGTCCTTTCAAGACGATCGACGCGAATCACGAGCCCGAGCGCGCCATCGCCCGCATCGTGAAAGAGAAGCACATCGGCAAAATCGTCATTGGCATGCCTTATCACATGAGCGGTGACAAAGGTGGCGCTGCCGAACGTGTCGAAAGGTTTGCCACCAGCCTCGGCAAGGAACTGCGGCATGAGATTCCCATCGACTTCGTCGATGAACGCCTCTCCTCCGTCGAGGCCGAGGCCGCCATGTCTCGCGCTGGCATCACCGGCAAGCGCGAGCGCAACGAGATCGTCGATCAACTCGCTGCCGTGGTCATCCTCCAAGAGTATCTGAACCAGCAGCGCGGCCCGGAGGGTTTCCTGCTGCCTGACGCCGCCTACGAACTCCCATGGACCGATGAGCCGAAGCGACGTCGAAAGTAAAGCCGGCCTGCAGCGCGGCCCTGAGCCGGGCTTCAAGCGATTGAAGCTCACCATCGCCTACTGCGGCACGCCGTGGCGTGGCTGGCAGAGCCAGGACGGCGGCGGTGGCGTGCAGGATGAAATCAACGCCGCCATTCGCAAGGCCACCAGCATCGAAACTCGCGTGCAAGGCAGCGGTCGCACCGATGCCGGTGTGCATGCGCTCGCCCAAGTCGCGCACTGCGACGTGCCCGAAACCGTGCGCATGAGCGGCGAATCGTGGGCGAACGCGCTCAACGCCTGCCTGCCGCTCACCATTCGCATTTTGCAGGTCGAAGATGCTCCACCAAGCTTGCACGCCCGCTTCGACGCCACTGGCAAAACCTACCGTTACCGTATCTGGCGTCCGCGCATGCTCTCGCCGTTCGAAGCGGATCGCGCCTGGCATGTCTATGGCCCGCTCGACATGGACGCGCTGCGCTGGTGCTGCGAACAACTCGTCGGCACGCACAATTTCATCCGGCTCAGCGCCAATCGCGGCGACATGCCTGAGACCGAGCGCCGCACGTTGCCAGACAAAACCACACGCACCATCCACCGCGTTGATCTTCGTGAAAACGGCGACGTCCTGGAGCTCGAATTCGAAGGCGACGGCTTCCTCTACAAAATGGTGCGCCTCATCGTCGGCAGCCTCCTCCACGTCGCTCGTGGCCGTGAGCCCAAGGAATGGTTTGCCAACCTGCTGACTGATCCCACTGGCATGCAGAGCAATCAAACTGCACCCGCCTGCGGTTTGTATTTGGTTCGGGTGAATTACCGCGCCTGATTTTTTTTCGAATCTGTCCGCCAGGGTGTAACCCCATGGGCGGCTTCCGGATATAAAGGCGTGAACCACATTGCGTGGGAACGATTGCCCGCAGCCCATGAAAACACCCACCTTTTCGATCTACTGCATCTTCGTCGCATCCTTGCTGGGAGCTGCGGGCCAGTTTCTCTACAAATCGGGGGCCGGGCGTGCCACCGGAGGTCTTGCCAGCCACCTGCTAAACCCCCACCTGCTGGGGGGCATGGCGTCCTATGTGGGTGTGATGGTGCTCTTCATCACAGCCTTCAAACGCGGCGGTGAGCTCTCCGTCTTGTATCCGATTTACGCCTCAACCTTCATCTTTGCTGCCATCGGTGCCTGGATTCTCTACAAGGAACCGATTCACTTCGTCAACGTGGTCGGCATGGGCCTGTTGGTGGCGGGCATGTTCCTCATGGGATGGAAACCGTCATGAAACCAGATTACACCCCTGAACGGCGTCCCCTCGCCGCCCGCAACTGGAGCGGATCGCATCGTGCGGCACGATGGCTCGCCGCCCGCGGCGTGGCACCGAATGCAATCTCCGTCGGCGGGTTCGTTGCCAGCCTCGGCGCGGGCGCAGCGCTGGCCGTTGGCAGCTATAGCAGCCGGCCTGCGTTGTGGCTTGTCATCGGGTGCGCACTGATTCTCGTGCGTGGAATGTGCAACATGCTTGACGGCATGGTGGCGGTTGCAACGGGCAAGGCCTCGCGGGGTGGCGAACTCTTCAATGAAGTGCCGGACCGCCTCTCCGATGCCGTGACCCTGGTCGGCGCCGGTTATGCGCCCGGCGGCGTCCCCGAACTCGGCTACATCGCCGCCTTGGCCGCCATCTTCACTGCCTACGTGCGTGTGCAGGGTTGTGCGCTCGGCACCAGTGCTGACTTCGGCGGACCCATGGCAAAAACACACCGCATGTTTGTCATCGTCGGTGCGGCGCTCTACACGGCATTCGCTCCTTCCACCTGGCAACCGGTGCTCGCAGGAATGCTGGCGCTTGCTTTGTCAATTGTCATCGCGGGATGCTTCGTGACATCACTGCGCCGCCTGATCAAGTGCCACAAACTGCTTGGGAACAGATCATCATGAATGCCGCGACTGCAGAACGATTCTTCGGCTATGAGCACGCCTTCACTCATCCGGTGACGCGTGGCATCGTCATCTTTTTGGTGTCCGCTCTTGTGCTGACTCCCATTATTTTCATGGGGCTTCGCCGGACGGTGCAGATCGCCGCGGCCACCTACGCCGAGTTGTGGGCGCGCTGGCGTTCCTGGATCTGGATCAGCATGGCACTGATCGTGCCCATCCTGCTCGGCGCGGCGTGGGTGATCGCAGGCGTGTTTATGCTGAGCCTGCTATGCTATCGGGAATACGCACGCGCCACCGGCATCTTCCGCGAGAAAATGATCAGCCTCTCCGTCGTGCTTGGCATCTGTCTGATATCCTTCGCGGTCATCGACAACTACCCGCGACTTTTCTTTGCCACCCCCGTGCTTGGCATAGGCCTGATCGCGATTGTGACGATCCCGCAGGACTGTCCCAAAGGCTTCATTCAACGCGTGGCACTGGGAGTGATGGGTTATCTCTTTTTTGGCTTCTCGTTCGGTTATCTAGGCTTGATGACCTCAGATCCTCTCTACCGGCCGCTGATCCTGCTTTTGCTTCTCGGCGTCGAGATGAACGATGTTTTCGCTTATTGTTCCGGCCGGTTCTTCGGTGGAAGGAAGCTTTTGCTCAACACGAGTCCCGGCAAAACGGTTTCCGGTGCTCTAGGTGCCGTTGTTTTGACAACCTGCATGATAGTGATCGTCGGCCATTTCTTCATGTTCCCGCGCACGCCCATGGATCACTGGCCGATGCTCCTCATTCTCGGCATGGGGATTAGCGTGTTCGGCCAGTTCGGCGATCTGCTGCTCTCTTCCATCAAACGCGACATCGGCATCAAGGATTTGGGACATCTGTTGCCAGGCCATGGCGGGCTGCTCGATCGCTTTGACAGCCTTGTGATCATCACGCCGCTATACTATCATTTTCTCTCCCTTGTTCTCGGCCCGCTCGGCCGCGGTCAGGCTGAACGCATCATCTCCGGAGGCACCCTGCCATGAATGACTGGAGTCTCGAACCGGCGCGTGACCACGGCCTGCGCGGCATCGAACGGCATCGCAGCCTCGTGCGTGAGAACGGCCTCGCCACCAGCTGCATGCGCTTCATCCTTTGGTGCTGCCTGCGTCCGGCCCTGAGCATCTGGCACCGACCTCGTATTACGGGACGCGAGTATCTTCCAAGCTCTCGTCCCTTCATTCTGGTTTCCAACCACACCAGTCACCTTGATGGCATCCTGCTCGCCTCGTTGCTGCCGACGAGCTGGCGCGACCATGTTTTTCCGGTCGCTGCGTCCGACACGTTTTTCGAGAAACGGCCGGCTGCTGCCTTCGCCGCTCGATTTCTCAATGCCCTTGCCATTCGCCGCCGCGGCGCGCACAACCACGATCTCGAGGAGATGCGCAGGCGCCTCACCCAAGAGAAGGAAGTTTTTATCATTTTCCCCGAAGGCACCCGGAGCCGCACCGGCGAAATTCTGGCCTTTCGCAGCGGCATCGGCCGCCTTGTTGCGCAAACCAATGTTCCCGTAATTCCGTGCCATCTTGACGGGTGTTTTCGCGCCTGGCCTCCCGGAAAACATTTCAGTAAGCCTCTGAGCGTCGGCATTTCCATCGGCCCGCCGATGATCTTTGATGATTGTTCCGATGATCGCGCCGGCTGGGACAGCATCGCGAAGCGCCTGCAAGCAGCCGTCGAGAACTTAGCCGGGCGACAACAGGCATCCACTCTCCCGGGCGCGGCGGATCAACTCCCTTGATCCCCCCGCTTGCATCTACGCGCCCTCTGAGGCATGAAGCCCGCCCTCATGCCTCACGAAGCCCAAATCGCCCGCCGTCGCTCCTTCGCGATCATTTCGCACCCGGACGCCGGTAAAACGACGCTCACCGAAAAGCTCCTGCTTTACGGCGGTGCCGTCGCGCTCGCAGGCTCCGTAACCGCGCGCAAAAACCAACGCGCGACGACCTCCGACTGGATGGAACTGGAAAAACAGCGCGGCATTTCCGTCAGTTCCACCGTGCTTCAATTCGAGTACAAAAACTGCGTCGTGAACCTGCTCGACACACCGGGTCACAAAGACTTCTCCGAAGACACCTACCGCGTCCTCACCGCTGTCGATGCCGCCATCATGGTCATCGACGCCGGTAAAGGGATCGAAGCTCAAACGCGCAAACTCTTCGAAGTCTGCCGTCGCCGTGGCGTGCCCATCTTCACCTTCATGAACAAGCTCGACCGCCCTGCGCGAGAGCCAATGACGCTGCTCGACGATCTCGAAACCGTCCTCGGCATCGGTGCCTGCGCCATCAACTGGCCGCTCGGACTCGGGCAGCAGTTCCGTGGCGTCTATGACCGTCGCAAGAAGGAAGTCCACCTCTTCGAGCGCACTGTTCACGGTGCCTACCGTGCCCCCGAAAAAGTCGGCGGCCTCGACGATGAATTCGTCGCCCAACACACCGTCCCCGAAGCGCTCGAACAGGCCAAGATGGAACTCGAAATGCTCGACGGTGCCGGACACGACTACGACCGCGCCAAGATCGACCGTGGCGAACTCACGCCCGTCTTCTTCGGCAGCGCCAGCAACAACTTCGGCGTCCAGCTCTTGCTCGATGGCTTCCTCGAACTCGCCCCACCGCCCGAAGCACGCATGGCCGACGACGGCCGCATCATTGAGCCCACCAACGAAGGCTTCTCCGGCTTCGTCTTCAAAATCCAGGCCAACATGGACCCGCGTCACCGTGACCGCATGAGCTTCGTGCGCATCGTCAGCGGCAAGTTCGAGCGCGACATGCAGGTCACACACACCCGCACCGGCAAAATCGTCCGCCTCGCCAATTCACAAAAACTTTTCGCCCAGGATCGCGAGACCGTGAACGAAGCCTACGCGGGTGATGTCGTCGGCATTGTCGGCAATCACGGCTTCGGCATCGGCGACACGCTCGCCACCGATCCCAAGCTCAAATTCGACGAAATCCCACGCTTCGCCCCCGAAGTCTTCGCCTACCTGCACAACCCCAGCACCGCGCACTACAAGCGCTTCCGCGACGGCCTGGAACAGCTCCTCAGCGAAGGCGTCGTGCAGCAGTTCACCCAGCCCCACGCCGGCCAGCGCGTGCCGCTGCTCGGCGCCGTCGGCCCCTTGCAGTTTGAAGTCGTGCAGTTCCGTCTCGAAAGTGAATACAACGCCCAAAGCCGCATCGAAAACGCCCCTTACACCGTCCTGCGCTGGGTCCGCACCAAAGACGGCGGCGCCATCGAAGACTTCGACATCCCCAGTGGCGTCACCACCGCCCAAGACAATCAGGACCGCTGGGTCGTCTTCTTCAGCGACCAATGGGCCATCAACTACTTCGAACGTCGCAATCCGAACGCGGAACTGTCGGAAATTCCGTGGGATGAGGTCGAAAAAACAGCGGCCAACTTGTTGCCTCAAAAGTAAATGACACCGGAGAGGGTGCGGGATGAGGCCAAATGAAAACCGTTGTCATCACCGGTTGCACGCGTGGACTCGGCTGTGCGATGATTCCGCGCTTCATCGACGCGGGCTGGCAGATCGCCGGTTGTGGCCGCAATGAGGCTCAAATCAGCGAACTCCAACGCCAGTTCCCTGCAGCGCACTTGTTTCAAACCTGCGATGTCTCACACGAATCCGACGTCGCCGCCTTCTGTGCTGCGGTTCTCGAAAAATTCGGCGCACCGGATCTCGTGTTGAACAACGCGGCAGTCATCAATCCGAACGCGCCACTGTGGGAAACCAGCGCGGAAGACTTCAGCCGCATCATCGACATCAACATTAAAGGCCCGGTGCCATGATGCGCCATCTGCTGCCTGCCATGTTGGAACGCGGCAGCGGCGTGATCGTGAACTTCTCCTCCGGCTGGGGACGCTGTACCGCCGCCGATGTCGCGCCGTATTGCGCCACGAAATACGCCATCGAAGGCCTCAGCATGGCCACGGCGCAGGACACAGGCGGCAAAGTGGCGGTGATCCCGATGAATCCCGGCATCATCGACACCGACATGCTCCGCAGCACTTTCGGCGGCGAAGCGGGCGGTTTCCCGGATGCCGAAGATTGGGCAAGGCGCGCCGTGCCGTTCTTCATCAAACTCGGCCCCAAGGACAACGGCAAGCCGCTCACCGTTCCCGGCGGTTAACCCAGCGCTGTTCCGTAGTTCCGGCTTTAGCCGGTCCCCGCTCTTGACCGCTGCCTTTTGACTCTGGACGTTCGGCCATGCGCCTCCTCATCACCGCCGGCCCGACGCGGGAGCCGATTGATCCGGTGCGGTTCCTTTCGAACCGCTCCTCGGGCCGCATGGGTTATGCGCTGGCCGAGGCCGCATGCGAGGCAGGACACGATGTGGTGCTCATTTCAGGCCCGGTAGCGCTCGTACCGCCGGAAGGCGTGAGTTTGATCAAGGTGGAAACCGCCCGCGAGATGTTCGATGCGGTGCAGATCTACCTCAGCGGCTGCGACGCGGCCATTTTCAGCGCGGCGGTGGCGGATTACCGGCCGGTGCATGTCGTGGCGCAGAAATTGAAGAAGACCGCCGACAAGCTCACGCTCGAACTCGAACGCACCGAGGACATCCTCGGCTCCGCTCGGTCAAAACTCGGCTTTCAGGGCTTCCTCGTCGGCTTTGCGGCGGAGACGGAGAACCTGATTGCTCAGGCGCAGGAGAAACTGGAGCGCAAAGGCTGTGACATGATTGTCGCCAACGATGTGTCGCAGGCGGGCATCGGGTTTGACAGTGCGGAAAACGAAGTCACCCTCTGCCTCCCCGGCGGCCGGACGATTGCCCTCCACAAGCAGTCCAAAACCGCCCTCGCGCGTGAATTGATCGCGCACATCACCCAGCTCTCAGCCCCCAACGACCCGAAGTGAACGAACTCCTCACCACCGCCACCGAAGCCGCGCACGCCGCGGGCAAAATGATCAAAGACAACTTCGGCTCCGAGCTCACGGTGAACGAAATGCAGCGCCATGACATCAAGCTGGAACTCGACGTGCTCAGCCAGAAGCTCATCACTGAGATGATCCTCGCGCGCTTCCCCGATCACGCGATTCTCGGCGAAGAAGGCGGCGAAATCGGCGGCAATGGCGAGATCGAATGGATCGTCGATCCCATCGACGGCACGGTGAATTACTTCTTCGGCATTCCGCACTTCTGCGTCTCCATCGCCGCCCGGAAGCGCGAATCGAAGGAGCTGCTCATTGGCGTGATCTTTGATCCGACGCAGAACGAAACCTGGACCGTCGTGCGTGGCGAGAAGCCGATGCTTAATGGCAAAACCATCGCCGTCAGCAATCGCGCCGAGATGGCCGAGGCCGTCGTCACGGTCGGCTTCTCGAAGAGCAAGGAGGCGCTGGATCTCGGCTTCGCCCGCTACAAGCGCATCGCGTATGAAGTGCGCAAGACGCGCATGCTCGGCAGCGCCGCGCTCGCCATGGCCTACATCGCCACGGGTCGCCTGGATGCGTATGTGGAAGAACAGATCAGTCTGTGGGACATCGCCGCCGGCCAGCTCATGGTCGAAATGGGTGGCGGCAAAGTGATGCTCAAGCCGAGCACCACGAAGCCCGGCACCATGTTTATCTGCGCGTGGAACGGCAAGCTGCCCATCGAAGAGTATCTCTAACAGCGCATGTCCGACGCCCCCGACACCCGCGAAGTCATCCTGGAAGCCCGCGAACTCACCCGTGAGTTCGACGGCGTGAAGGCGCTCGACCGTTTCAGCTTCACGCTGCATCGCGGCGAGGTGCTGGGCCTGCTCGGTGCGAACGGTGCCGGCAAAACGACCGCAATGAACTGCCTCCTCGGTCTCACACTGCCGACGTCGGGTGACTTGTTTGCCTTCGGCCTGCCGTTGCAGGCGAACCGCATCAAAATCCTGCGACGCTCGAATTTTTCCTCCGCCTACACTGCTTTGCCAGGCAATCTGCTCGTGTGGCAGAACCTGCTCGTGTTTGCGCGCATCTACGGCGTGCCGAATCCGAAGAAGAAAATCGCCGAGCTGCTCGAACTCCTCGAAATCCCGCATCTCAACAAGCGCGTCACCGGCCAGCTCTCCGCAGGCGAATCCACACGCGTGAACCTTTGCAAAGCCTTCCTCAACGACCCCGAGCTGCTCATGCTCGACGAGCCGACCGCGTCGCTCGACCCCGACATCGCCGACAAGGTGCGCAAGGTTGTGCGCAAGGTGCAGCGCGAGCGCAACATCGGCATCCTCTACACCTCCCACAACATGCGCGACATTGAGGAAGTCTGCGACCGCGTGATCTTCCTGCACAAAGGCAAGATCGTCTGCGAAGGCACGCCTGCGGACATCGTCGCACAGTCCAGCAGCGACAATCTGGAAGATGTCTTCATCAAGATCGCCCGTGACGGCGAAATCCTCGACGAACCCAAAAAGGATCCCGCCTCATGAGCATCCGCATCATCAGCGCCCTCGTCTTGCGCTACCTGTTTCTCTACACGCGGACGCCGATGCGCCTCGTGGAACTCGTGTTCTGGCCGCTGGTCGATCTCGTCGTATGGGGAAACGTCACCGTCTTCATCCAGAAGAACAGCGACGCAGAGTTCGGCGGCTTCATCCTGTTCTTCCTCGGCGCCATGATCCTGTGGGACGTGCTCTTCCGTGCGCAGCAAGGCGTGGCCATCTCCTTCCTCGAAGATGTGTGGACGCGCAACCTGCTCAACGTCTTCGTCGCCCCCGTACGCACGGTGGAATACCTCAGCGCCACCTTCTTCGTCGGCTTCCTGCGCATTTTGGTGACCTGCGTCGTCATGGGCCTCGTCTCGTGGATCGGTTATTCGTTCAACATCTTCCAGCTTCATTGGTGGCTGGTGCCGTTCTTCCTTAATCTCATGGTCTTCGGCTGGTCGCTCGGCATGATCTCCACCGCGCTCATCCTGCGCTGGGGCCAGGCCGCCGAATCGCTCGCCTGGGCCGTGCCGTTCTTCATTCAGCCCGTCGTCGCTGTGTTTTATCGAGTCGAGGACATGCCCGCGTGGTCCCAGCCCTTCGCCTGGCTCTTTCCCGCCACGCCCATCTTTGAAGGCATGCGCGAGGTGATGAAAACCGGCACCATGAACTGGAATCACCTCTGGCTCGCCGCCGGTTTGAACGTGATCTACCTCACCATTGCCGGCTGGCTGTTCGTCTGGGTGCTCAACATGACCCGCAAACGCGGCCTGCTGACGAAGTTCGCCACGCAATAGTCACTTCCACACCCCCGCAGAGCGCAATGTCGTCTCATGCACGGCGATGTCATGCGCCGCGTCCCAGGCGAGTTTTTTCTCGCCACGCACGACCTTCGCCAGATCGACAAACTCCGCCGCATAGCGATCTTTCGGCACATCGAGCTGGAATGACTGTGCGCCCTTCTTGTAGGCTCCACGCGCCTTCGTGATCGACAAATTCACCTTCCCAGACTCCAGCGGCACGATCTCGAAGGTTCCCTCGGTTCCCGTCACATTGAAACGCCGCCGTGGTCCGCCAAACGGGTCCGCGTGGTTGCAGCGGATCACCGCCGTGGCCTTCGCATACTTCAGCACGGCCATCTGGTTGTCCTGCACGCCATCGGTCCCCACCGGAGTGGAAAAAGCCGTCACGGCGGCCGGTTTGCCGAGAATCGTCAGCGCTGCGTCGATGATGTGGCAGCCCAATTCAAATAGCCCGCCGCCCTCCAGCGCTC
>CAMCWM010000029.1 GCA_945882215.1 Akkermansia muciniphila
AGTTCAGGAATGTTTCGATCAAGGAGCTGTGAGCTGACGCAGCAAAGGAGCGCGAGTTTTTAACTCGCCTGTCTTTCCTGGCATTCACGCGTCACACCGAAGAGGCGAGTAGGCTAAAACCATACTCGCGCTCCACTCCAGCGGGCATCACTTGCTGTGCGCGTCGCAATGTTCCGGCTCGGGGTCGGTTTCTTCGACGGCGGCCTTGTCCTTGAGGAACTCCATGGCTTCCTGCAGGAGCAGGTCGCCGCGCACGTTGTCGATGAGGCCGCTCTTCTGCGCTTCGGCCATGAATTTCTTCGCCGGCACCTTCTGGCGCTCGGCGAGCTGGGCGAGAGCCATGGCGATCTTCTGGCCGGGGACTTCGAGGGCTTCCTTCTTGGCGATCTGTTCGAGGATGAAGCTCACCTTCACGTTCTGGCGGGCCTGGTTGGTGGCGCTGTTGAGGATCTCGTCCTGCTGCTTCATGAGTTCTTCCTCGCCGATGCCCTGCTGCATGGCACGCATGGCGATTTCGTTGGTGCGGCGCTGGGCTTCGCGGTTCACGACTTCCTGCGGCAGTTCAAATTCCACTTTCTCAAAGAGATGGGCGATGACCTGATTGGCCTTCGCGGTGTCACGCGCCTGCTCGCGGCGGCGGCGGATGGCGTCGCGCACTTCTTCGCGCAGCGTTTCGAGCGTCATGTCATCTCCACCGACCTTCTTGATCAGCTCTTCGGTGAGTTCGGGCACGGCCTTGTTTTTCACGCTGAGGCACTTGGCGGCCAGGGCGATCGTTTTACCACGCAGGGCTTCAAAGTTGAAGTCGTCGGCCAGGGTGATGTTGAGCGTGCGCTCCTCATCTTTGGCGATGCCGACAAGGCCTGCGTAGAAGCCGGGGAGGAAATCATCTTCTTCGGCAAGGAGGAACCAGTTTTCCTTCATCTCCACGAGATGGGCGGGAGCGTCAGGCATCGCTTCGCCGAGCGGCTGGCCGTCGAGACTGCCGGTGACGCTGAGGACGACGACATCGCCAATGGCAGCAGCACGGTCCACGTCTTCATAGGTGGCCTGGTGCTCGCGCAAATGGAGGAGATCGTGGTCCACATCGGCGTCGGTGATTTCAATGCGCGGGAGCTTGACAGGAATGCCGGTGTACTCGGGCAGCTCAAACTTCGGCGCGAGGCTCATCTCGATGGTGAAGCTGAAACTCTTGTCCGTGTCGTGATACATCTTGTCGTTCACGGCGAGGACGTTCAGGAGTTCGAGGCCTTCGCTCTTCACGGCCTGGCGCAGGCCTTCGCTGATGAGCTTCTTTTCCAGCTCGTCCTTCACCTCGTTCTCGTAGCGCTTGGCGACGATGCTCTTCGGCGTTTTGCCGGGGCGATAGCCGGGCAGGCGCACCATGCTGGCGAAGTAGGTGATGATCTCGTCACGCTCTTTGCCGACTTGATCGGCGGGAACGCGCACGTGGGCGACGGCGCGGCAGTTGGGCTGGTGTTCGACGTTGATGTTCATGGGGGGAAATTTGTCCATAGGCTGGGGTCCGCAAGGCCGTAACAGGGCTGCAAACCGTCTGCCGGGTCTGGGGGGCGGGCATGCTAGGGCAACTTCCCGGTTTGACAACCCCGGAAAACCCGGTTCTTCCCCTCATGCGTTTGTTCCAACGATTCGAAGTCTGGGTGCTGCTCCTCGTGGGCGGCATCGTCATCTGGTGGTCCTTTCAATCGAACACCACCCCGGTCGAAGACGGCCCCGTGGCCGGGATGAACGCTGATTCGCCCTTGCAGCTCCGCCGCTGCACGCTGGAGCGCGATTTTGGCAATGCCCGGCTCGATCTCGAAGTCCGCTACAAAAACACCAGCCCCCGCCCGCTCTCCATGCAACCGCCGGACGTGCGACTGATCAATGCCGCTGGCAAGGATGTGCCTCCGTTCATCCTGCCCGTCGAGCGCCCCGCCAGTGTCGAGGCCCAGACCACCTCCGACATCCGCCTGCGCTTTTGGCTGGAAAAAGCCGACCTCACCGGCCCGCTGACCCTCGACATCCGCGGGCAGAAACTGGAGGTGAAGAACCACACGCCCTTCGATCTCGAAAAGCTGGAGAACGCGAAGCCGAAGCTGTGGACGAAATCGGCGTGGACGCAGTAATCGCCTCACGCCTTCAAAACCACCCACGTCGCTCCCCAGGAGCCGCTCGTTTCATCGGCAGGCCAGATCCATTGCTGAACTTCGGGCAGTTTCGCGAGCAACTGGTGTACGCCGGTTCGCAGCGTGCCGCTGCCTTTGCCGTGGATGACGCGAACGTGGAGAATGCCGCGCTTCCGGCATTCGGCGAAGTATTCGGGCAGCAGGCTGCTGATTTCATCCGGCCGGAAGGTGTGGAGGTCCAGCTCCGGGCCGATGGGGTGCTCCACCAGCTCGGGAATCGCGTCATCATCGGCCTCAGGCATGCAGTGAGTGTGCGCACGGCGGCAACGGGCGTCCAGCAGCAATCGAATGCGCCCCCGGCTTGTGCTTCGCGCTCCCGGGTCTAGCATGCGCCAAACGTTTCCCGAGGAATTTTCACTTGTTGCCGCACCTTCGATCCTGGTTCCAGCGTCTGCGTGACATCACACAGGAGGGCCGCGCATTGCTGCAAAGCGTCGTGGCCGACAGCGCGCTCGATCCCTTCCCGCTGCGGCGTTCCCTGCCGGGCTATGGCAAACGCACTTTCGCAGCCGATGCGCGCGCGGGCTTCACGGTGGCGCTGCTGGACATCCCGCAGGGCATGGCCTACGCGCTGATCGCCGGACTGCCGTTGCAGTACGGCATCACCTGCTCCGCCATCGCAGCGCTGGTGGGGCCGCTGCTGGCTTCCTCACGCCACACGATCTTCGGGCCGACGAATGCGACGGCCTTCATGGTGTTCTCCTACTTTGCGGCATATCCGCAGCTCGATCGCATCGGCATGATGCCGCTGCTCGTGTTCATGACGGCGGCGCTGCTGATCATGGGCGCGTTCCTGCGCGTGGCGGACCTCACGCAGTTCATCAGCCGCACAGTGATGGTGGCGTATGTCACGGGAGCATCGATTTTGATCACGGCGAATCAACTGCCTGTGCTGCTGGGCATCCCGGCGGAGGTCTTGCAAGCCAGCGGCAAACTGGTCATCACCTTCCCCGGCCATGTGCAACGCATCCTCACACATCTGGATCATGCAAGCTGGCTGAGCATCAGCTTTTCAGTGCTGACGCTGGCGAGTTTTCTGAGCTTCAAGCGCTGGCTGCCGCGCTGGCCGGCGTTTGCCATCACGATCATTCTCGTTTCGCTGCTGGGGCTCATTCCAACGGCATTCGGGCTGCATGTGCCGACCTTCAGCAACGCCACCTTCACCTGGAGCGAGCTGCTGCCGCCTTTCCCTGATTTCATCTCCAGCGGAGCGCTGGCGGATGCGAGCCGGTTGTTCGGGCTCGCGTTCGCCCTCGCTTTCCTCGCGACTTTGGAAAACAGCGCCATGTCCAAAACACTCGCCAGTCGCACGAATCAACGGGTGGACCCGAACCAGGACATGCTGGCGCTCGGCGCCGCCAATCTGGCCTGCGCATATCTAAGCGGCATGTCGGCCTCGTGCTCGCTCACACGCTCGGCCTTGAACCACGCCTCGGGTGCGCGCACCGGCTTCGCCAGCATGTGGAATGGTCTCTGCTGCCTCATCGGAGCGCTGACGCTCGGCGGAGCTGTGGCCTACATTCCTCGTTCAGCGCTGGCCACGCTGGTCGTGTGCGTGGCGGTTTCGCTGTTTAACAAACGGCATATCTGGATCTCCATCAACGCCACACGTTCGGATGCGCTGGTGTTTGTCGTCACGCTGCTCGCCACATTGATGCTGCCGCTGCACGTGGCGATCTTTGTCGGCATCGGCGTTTCCATCGTGCTGTATCTGCGCAAAGCGAGCCGCCCCTCGCTCGTCGAATACGAGTTCAACGAGGAAGGTCATCTCACCGAGGCACGCCAGGGCGGACGCCAGCATCCGGCGATCTCGATCGTGCATGTCGAGGGCGAGCTGTTCTTCGCCTCCGCCGATCTGTTCCGCACGCAGATCCAGCGCTCCTGCGCCGACCCGAACCTGCGCATCGTCATCCTGCGGCTGAAAAACGCGCGTCACCTCGACGCCACCTGCGCGATGGCGATTGAAGAGCTCGTGCAAGTGCTGCGCGCGGACGGGCGCGATCTCATCATCAGCGGCGTGGTGAAGGATCTTTATCGCGTTTTGAAGGATTCCGGCCTCGTGGATGTCGTGGGCAAAGACAACATCTTCCCCGCCAGCCCCTCAAATCCCAATCTCGCCACGCGCAACGCCCTGCGGCGCGCCCAGGAGATCCTCGGCATCAAGGATGCTGACGTACGCATCTACTACGATCCGTCCAAGCAGCCCAAGACGTAATCTCACCTCATGAAATGGTCCTTCCGCATCTTCACCTTCGCAGGCACCGAGGTGCGCGTTCATGTCACCTTCTTCCTGCTGCTGCTGTTTGTTGCCGGCCAGAGTTTTCTCAGCGGCCAGGGCATGGCATCGGCCCTGGAGTCCACGCTTTTCATCCTCACGATGTTTGCCTGCGTGCTGCTGCATGAATTCGGCCATGTCCTGGCCGCGCGTGGCTACGGCATCCGTACACCGGACATCACGCTGCTGCCCATCGGTGGTGTCGCGCGTTTGGAACGCATGCCTCGCAAGCCGTCGCAAGAGCTGGTCGTCGCCATCAGCGGCCCGCTGGTCAACGTGATCATCGCCGCGGCGATCTATCTGGGACTCGGCATCAACGCGGAATTCAACCCCGGCTACGATTTTCTCAAAACGGGGAACTTCTTCGAGAAACTCATGGTTTGGAACATCTTCATGGTGGTCTTCAACCTCATCCCGGCCTTTCCGATGGATGGCGGGCGCCTGCTGCGCGCCCTGCTCGCGATGTTTCTCGAATATGGGCAGGCCACGCGCCTGGCAGCATCGATTGGGCAGGGCATCGCCATGCTGGTGGCCATCAGCATGCTGCTAAGCGCCACGTTTCATCCGATGCTGCTGCTCATCTGCTTCTTCATCTTCATGGCCGCCGGTCAGGAGGCGGCCAACGTCACCCAGCAGGAAGCCACCCGTGATCTGCGGGTGCGCGACGCCATGCTCACCGATTTCCGCACGCTGCCACCTCACGCGAAGCTGCGCGATGGCGTGGAATTGCTCCTCGCTGGGGTGCAGCAGGATTTTCCGGTGCTCGATGCACACGGCGGCATGCAGGGCATGCTCTCACGGCGGGATCTGATTTCCGCGCTGGCTGAGAAAGGCCCCGACCACCCCGTGATCGACGTCATTCAGCCCTGCCCTCAATCCACGCAGCCTGCTGCCGATCTCACCCAGGCTCTCGACACCCTCGGTGCCAGCGACTGCCCCGCACTTCCTGTGATCGACCCGCTCAACGGCGAACTCATCGGTCTGCTCACCGCCGAAAACATCGGCGAGACGCTCATGGTGCGGGCAGCGCTGATGAAGACACGCACCGCCGCCTGATCCCGGAGGGATCAAAGAAATTAGCCGGGGGTCGAGCGAGGAACGAGCGACCACCCCCGGATTTCGCATCCCCCATAGCCTCTCTCAAGGACGCATCCCGGCAGGGATGCAAGAAGCGTGCCTTGGCTCCTCGTTCACGCCGGATTCGCGAACACCTCTCGCATACCTCCGGCATGCGCCCTTGGGAATGGCCATGTTGCCGCATGTTCCAGAGGCAGCGTCTGCTTCGCAGCCTTGCCCCTGGCTAATTTCTTTGATCCCTCCGGGGTCGCCAAACTCATTCAGCCCTTGGCAGATTCACCGGCGGAAGCGGCGCGACGATGTTCACCGGCCACGGTACGAATTTCTCGATGATGCCGGGGCCGAGTTCCTTGCCGGTCTCGTAGGCGCGGCGGAACATTTCGAGCTTGGCGTCGATGTTATCGACGTGATGCAGCGCAATCGCCTCCGGCGTCTTCGGCAGCACGGGAGAACCAAACTCATGCGTGCCGTGATGCGCGGCGATGAGGTGCAGCAAATGCAGACGCACCGTTTCAGAAGCCGGTTCGAGCGTGGTCCATTCTGCGGCCGCTGGCGAGTCCAGCATGTCGCGCCACATCTTGTTCACCAGCTCCAGGCCGAGCGGAATATGGCCGAGCATCTCGGCGGTGAGGTTGTAGGGCATGGTGAAGCCGGATTCGGCATACGCGTTTTCCCAAAGCTTGCCGCAATCGTGAAACAACACGCCAGCGATCATCAAATCGCGATTCAAATTCGGATAAACCCCCGCAATCGCCATCGCACAGCGCATCATCTGCGCCACATGCTCCACCAAGCCACCACGGCGTGCGTGGTGGTTCCGGCGAGCAGCACCGGTGCGGCGGAAACGCTCTCCGTGACGCTCCAGAAACGCCGAGCAGAGCTTCAGCAGCCGTGGATCGCGAATGGACTCGATGAAGGCCACGATATCGGCGTAATCCGCCTGCTGGCGGGCGGCGAGATCGGGATCGCCTAGTAACAAAGTACTCGTTTCATCCTCAGTGAGCGCCCGCATCTGCACCTGGCGCGGTTCCAGGCCGTATTTTCCATCCACCCATTGCCCGGCGAGCTGGATGAAGGAGTTGCGCGTGAGTTTGGCCACGTCGTGAAACTGCGGGCTGTTGTCGAACACCCGCCAGACGAATGAATCGCCGGCATCGACGAGTTTGACCTCGAAAAACGGGCTGCCGGAGCTGGTGGTCTTCTCAAGGCGTGACTCGACCTGCAAATGCAGCCGATAGGGTTGCGGCGATTGATTCGCGACCTGCCGAAGTTGCGTGATCGAGATCAAATCGAGGTCGCTGGCGAGGGTGTCTTCCATGTCCGCAGCTTGACTGCGGAGTCCGCAAATCGTCAAGAACGAAGCCGCTTACATCACCGGTGTGGCGATTTCCTTCCACGGACCTTGTTTAAGCACGATGTCTGGGACGAGTGACTGCCACTGAGGATCGCGGGCATGGATCATGTTGCGGACTTCGGCGCTGGTGTGGAAGAGGAAGTCGTGATTGGGCTCCTCCAGCGCACGCACGGATTTGGTTTCGATGAGATAGCGCAGCAAATGCTTCTGCTCCGGTGTGACGCGGGCGGCTTCCACACCGCGCACCTTGCCGGTCATGGGATCGCCCATGGGATAGACATAAACGCGCACCTGGTTTTTGAAGAGCCGGCCAAAGGCTTCGAGCAAACCGCCCTCAAGGTCGGCACACCAGCGCTCGTTGAACAACTCCTGGAACAAGGGCAGGCCGAGCACGATGCCGATGGGACACTGCGTGTGACGGGCGAGATAGCTGCTGACGCGATGGAACTCGGGATACTTCGAGATGAGCACGTTTTTGCCAAGAGCTTGCAGGATGTCCGCACGTGCAAGGAACTCGCTGTCAGGCACCTCTGCTCCGCTGGCGAGGAGGTTGTGCATGGTGATTTCGAGGATCTCGATGTTGTCGCGGGCTTCATCACCGAAGTCGGCCTGAAAGGCGGCCTGCCCGCATTCGATCATGTCGAGATTGAGCCGGGTGATGGGATCGAAACTGCCGCGCTTGAGCAGGACGGGCTTTTTCCACAATACATCGGAGGCCTGCCAGATTTCGCCGTTGGCGCCGAATAAGGCGGCATCGGCGAGACCATGACGCACGAGCTGGAGAGCAACGAGGCGATCCTGAAGCTCCGAGGCCGTGAAGGCAGGGCCACTAAAGTCGATCATGTCGATCTCAACACGTTTGCGGGAGAGGTCATCGAGCAGGCTTTGCAGAAAAACGGGCAGCTGATCACGCAGATGGAAAGCGGCGTAGAGGAGATTGACACCGAGGATGCCGAGCGCCTCAGCCTGGCGTGCGTTGGATTCATCGAGCAGCCGCACATGCATCTGGATGTCGTTGGCGGGGCCGCCTGGCTCAGTTTGAAAGCGCAGGCCGATCCAGCCGTGGCACTCCTCCTTGGTATCGCGGTAGGATTTCGCCCGGACGGTGTCAGCCAAGGTAAAGAAGGTGGTGCTGGCACCGCGTTTGGCATTCAAGCGCTGGATGAGCATCGGGTACTCGTGCTCCAGCATGTCGCACATGCGCTTGCGCGAGACGTAGCGCGTGGCCTTGCCGTAGATCTCGTCGCTGATGATCATGTCGTAGGCGGACATGGTCTTGGCGACGGTGCCAGAGGCTCCTCCGGCGCGGAAGAACCAGTTCGCGACCTCCTGCCCGGCGCCGATTTCGGCGAAGGTGCCGTAGATGGTGTGGGCGAGGTTGATCTTGAGAGCTTTCTCAAGCGTGCCGGGACGAGCGGTGACTGAATTCATGCGGTGGAATCATGATGCGCATGCCAGGCGGCGATGCACGAGGCATTTGAAAGCGCTTCCGGCACCGTCAGGGTCAAGAAGCTGCGCTGGCGCGGCGTGCGGGCGGAGGAATTCGGCGAGCGTGTGGCGCGAGGCCGCAGTGAGGCCGAGTTCGGCCAGCCAGGCGGCGTAGTCGGTGAAGTTGATGTCGGCGGTGATGTCCTGGCGGCCGGGATTGGCATAGATGTCGGTTCCGGTGAGTCTTTGATGCAGCAGGTAAGCACGCAGTGTGCCGTGTGGCCTGCGATGGTAGAGCTGCGGAAAATCATCGCCGTAGTCGATGCTGAGCATGGCTCCGCTTTTCCAATGCGGCGTCCAGCGGCGAAGCCAGTCCCGGATGCTGGGGTGAAGCTCGCAGCGCTGCCCGTCTTTGAATGTGTCATGACGAAGGACGCTGAAGAACGCTGCGTCGAGATGGTGCGGATGAAGGGCTTCGGGCACCCAGACTTCGAGCCAGCGCTGTTCGGCATCGTTCCACTGCACGAGCGTGGCGGGAAAGGCGTCGAGCAGCTCGTTGTGGTAGATGAAGGCGTGGCCCTGAGCGTGGGCGAGGGCGGATTCGAGGTCGTTGTGCCAGTGAGTTTTGCTGCCGAGCCGCTTTTGCTGCTGTTCGCGGAGAACGGGGGAGGTTTCGACGATGTGAAAGGTGAACTGACGCCGTGTCCACCAACCGAGGGCTTTGCGCACAGAGGCCATGAGCGATCCGTCGCCCGCGCCGACTTCGATGATGTGGCGGACCTGGGGCTGGATTTGCGATTCCGCTTTGAGCCAGGCTGCCACAGCTCCGCCAAGGCTTGGCGAAAGCGTGGCGGAGGTGGCAAAGTCGCCGCCTCTGCCGACGGCGCGGATATGACGCGAGTAATAACCGCGCTCGGGATCAAACAACGCCCGAGCCATGAAAGCCGAGAACGGCTCAGAAGCTGCGGATGATTTCATCGGCAATGATTTCGAGGCCCTCACGAACGATGTGCTGCAGCTGCGAGTAGGTGAGGCGCAGGCACTCGTGCGGGTGGCGCCACTCCTGATCGATGCCGTAAGCGAAGTAGTGGCCGGGGATGACGAGGACTTTGCGCTGTTTGAGACGGCGATACAGCTCCGCTGCGGTGATGGGCAGGCCGTTGATCCAGAGCCAGAGGAAGAAGGCTCCCTCCTGGGCGTGCAAGGCCCACGGAACACGGTCGCCGAGGGCGTTGGCGAGAACGGATTTGGCGAAATCGGAGCGCTCGCGGTAGAAGGGGCGGATGATTTCGGGGCCGAGCCGGATGAGCGTGTCGTCTTTGAGCAGTGGCAAAAGGAGCGCCTGGCCGAGGTTGCCATTCGCGAGGGAAACGATGGCGTTCATGTTGGAAAGCGCCTTCACGATGTGCGGATCGGCGACGATCATGGCGGTGCGCACACCGGGGAGGCCGACCTTGCTCATGCTGATGCTGAAGATCATGCCGGGCTGCCACTTGGGCTGAAAGCCGTTGTGGATGACGCCTGGGAACGGATAACCGTAGGCGTTGTCGATGATGAGGGGGATGCCGTGCGCGTCCGCGAGCGCGTGGAGGCTGTCGAACTCGTTTTGAGTGAGGACGTTGCCGGTGGGATTCGTGGGGCACGAAACGCACATGGCGGCGACGTCAGGCGTGATGCGCAGGCGGTCGAAATCGACGTGGTATTTGATCTCGTGCGGCGCGGTTTCGACGATGCGCGGCAGGCAGGCGGTGAACTGGCCTTCGGTGAGCGACTGATTGGCGTAGCCGATGTATTCGGGCAACAGCGGGAAGAGAATGCGGCGCTTGGACGAGCCGGTCTGGCCCGCGAGGAGATTGAAGAGCAGAAAGCAGGCGCTCTGGCTGCTGGGCATCACGGCGATGTTCTCGCTCGTGACGTCCCAGCCGCACTCGCGCTTCAAGAATGCGGCGAAGGTTTCGCGAAAGAGCGGATTGCCGCCGGGCGGGTCGTAGTTGAGCAAGGCGCGGTCGATGCTGCCGTCGTCGAGCATGACGCGCATGCGCTCGCGCCATAGCTGCTGCACCTGGGGAATCGCCGCAGGCTGGCCGCCGCCTAGCATGCGCATGTCAGGATGCGTGGTGAGCGCGGCCCCGCAGTCGTCCATGAGCTCCTGGATGCCGCTGGGACCTGCGAGGCGCATGCCGATGTCTGAGAAGATGGTGTGCATCAGCTTGTGACGATGGTTTGAACCCAATGGCGGATATTGAAGTCCCCAGAGCTTTTTTCAATCTGCCATCTGCCGTCCGCATTCAGCCGGAAGCTGCCGATCCAACGCTGATGCCACTCTTCAGGCGCGATCATGCTGAGCTGCCGCCTGCCCTCGACCTCGTAAAGATGATAAACCTCCCCGCAGACAGGCTCAAAGCCGAAGTGGCTCTCGTAGATGAGTTTGTTCCAGTTGAAGGCGTCGATGACCTCCATGTAGCGCTCCTGGATTTCGACCATTTCCTGCTGCAATTCGCGTTCGACACGAGAAACGCCACGTGTTTTGAAGCTGGTGAGATCCTGCGGGATGATTTTGGCGGCGAGACGCGAGACAGGATACGGCAGATAGTTGCCGCGCGGCTCGGGGGCTTGCAGGGCTGCGTCGATGGGGTCCAAAACGGGGGTGAAATCGGTCATAGGGTGGGCGGGGAGAACGCGGGATGCAATGGAGCTTTGATTTGAAAGTGCCGTGCCTGGGGCTTAGGATCAGACATGAAGAACGCCTACCAATTGTTGATGGTCGCACTGCTCTCCGGCCTGCTGGCATCTTGTGCTTCCTCGACGATGGACAGCACCCCGACCCTCGCGGAGTTGGAAGCCTACGAGAGAGTGGTCCGGGCCAGGTTTCAGGGTGAGTACGACGATCTTGAGCGGCAGCGCGCCAGCGGCAAGATCAACAAGGCAGATTATGATGAGCACAAACGTCGGCTCGATTCAAAAGTGTCCGCAGAAGTGAACAATGCCGCCTGGAACAAACACTACCTTGCCGAGTCCGAGCGCAAAGCGGATGGTGTGCCCACACCTGACGCGCCGGTGGCGCTTAACCCAGGAGGATCCACGGGAGGAGATTCGTTCTACCGCCCCTCAAATCAAAATTTTGGGCAGGTCACTGGACAGGGCGGGACCGCCGGGATGGGCAGCATCCGCTCAGTCAATGAGCAGTTCGGCAATGCCCAATCCATTCGTGGAGATGCGATGTCCGCAGGTGGCTCCTACCTTTCACAACCGCCGCCAGGATCCATCTATGATGAGAACGTGAGGCGGTAGGACTGTGCTCATGGCGTTGGAATTTGTGGTGACTGCCGCGCCAGGAGATGATTGAAACGAGAAAGCCCTGTGAGGAGTGATCCCCACAGGGCTTTTGATGGCGGATTGCTCCACCACATTGACCTCACAAGGAGGTCAACGCGTTACTTCTTCTTCTTGGCGGCCTTTTTGGCGGCTTTCTTGGCGGGAGCCTTCTTGGCGGCTTTCTTTGCAGCTTTCTTAGCCATGGTGTTTATCCTCTGTTTGTTGTTGGTTGCGTTGTTTTGTTTTGCCGAGGAAGCAGATTTGCCTCCACGGACATTTTTTCCTGCGGCAGCCGCGATGGCGGCGCGCTTTTCTTCGATCGCAGCCTGCGCGGCGGCAAGGCGGGCGACGGGAACTCGGAAAGGACTGCAACTCACATAAGTGAGGCCCACACGGTGGCAGAATTTGACGCTGTCAGGATCACCGCCATGCTCACCGCAGATGCCGAGCTTGATGTCGGGCTTGGTCTTGCGGCCTTTCTCGATGGCGATCTTGATGAGCTGGCCCACACCTGTTTGATCAAGCGTGGCAAAGGGGTTCTTCTTGAAGATCTCGTTCTCCGTGTAAGGCATCAGGAAGCTGCCCATGTCATCACGGCTGATGCCGAGCGCTGTTTGAGTGAGGTCATTGGTACCAAAGCTGAAGAATTCCGCCGTCTCGGCGATCTCATCAGCCGTGAGTGCTCCACGCGGCACCTCAATCATGGTGCCGACCAGATAATCGAGCTTCACTTTTTTCTCGCTCATCACTTCTTTTGCCACTTTATGCACGATTTCGACCTGAAGGTCGAGTTCTTTCTTGAAGCCGACGAGAGGAATCATCACCTCGGGTTTCACCTTGATCTTCTTCTTCGCCACATCAGCGGCGGCTTCAAAGATGGCGCGAGCCTGCATTTCAGTGATCTCGGGATAAGCGATGCCCAAGCGGCAGCCACGATGACCGAGCATCGGGTTGAACTCATGGAGAGCCTGCACACGCGCGGCCACCTTCTCAACCGAGACGCCCATTTTCTTCGCAAGCTCGGCCTGGGCCTTTTCTTCATGAGGAACAAATTCGTGAAGCGGCGGGTCAAGCAGACGAATGGTGGCGGGCAGCCCTTTGAGAGCGGTAAAGATGCCGGTGAAATCTTCACGCTGATATGGAAGCAGTTTGGCGAGCGCTTTTTTGCGGTCAGCCACATTGTCAGCCAGGATCATCTCACGCACGGCGTCGATGCGGTCACCCTCAAAGAACATGTGCTCCGTGCGGGTGAGGCCGATGCCCTGCGCGCCGAACGCGATGGCGTTCTGCGTCTGCTCGGGATTGTCAGCATTCGTGCGAACCTGAAGGCGTGTGGCCTTGCCGCACCAGTTCATGAGCTGTTGGAAGCTCTTGAACTTCTCGGTGGCTTGCGCCGCTTTATCACCATGGATCATGCCGGTGATGATTTCAGAAGGCGCAGTCTTGAGCTGTCCGCCATAAACGATGCCGCTGGTACCATCAATGGAGAGGAAGTCACCTTCCTTGAAGGCCTGCCCTGCCACCGTGACGGTTTTCTTGTCATAATCGATTTCGAGAGCGGCGGCACCGCAGATGCATACCTTGCCCATTTGGCGGGCCACAAGGGCCGCGTGTGAGGAGACGCCACCACGAGCTGTCAGAATGCCTTCAGCAGCAATCATGCCACGAAGGTCTTCAGGGCTGGTCTCGTTGCGAACGAGGAGCACCTTTTCTCCATTTTGCTCGGCGATGACGGCACGATCCGCATTGAGGTAAATTTTGCCGGAGGCGGCACCCGGGCCTGCGGGCAGGCCGGAGGCAATGGCCTTCGCCTTCTTGACATCGGCGACATCAAAGATCGGGGCGAGCAACTGGTCGAGCTGATCGGCAGGATTGCGCAGAATGGCGGTTTCCCAGTCGATGAGCTTCTCCTTCACCATGTCCATGGAGAACTTGAGAGCGGCGGCGGCGGTACGTTTGCCGTTGCGGGTCTGCAACATGAACAGCTTGCCTTCCTGGATGGTAAACTCAACATCCTGCACATCCTTGAAGTGCTTCTCAAGCTTCTGGCGAACCAAGAGCAACTCCGCGTAGGATTTCGGCATTTCCTTCGCGAGTTGAATGACAGGCTCGGGAGTACGTACGCCGGCGACGACATCCTCGCCCTGGGCGTTGATGAGGAATTCACCGTAGAATTCGTTGACGCCATTAGCCGGATTGCGCGTGAAGGCCACGCCGGAGCCGGAAGTGTTGCCGGTGTTGCCGAAGACCATCGCCTGCACATTCACAGCGGTGCCCCATTCGGCAGGAATGTTATATTTACGGCGATAAACAATCGCACGGTCATTCATCCAACTGCCAAAGACGGCGCCAGCAGCACCACGGAGCTGATCCCAAGGATCTGAAGGAAACACCTTGCCAGTACGCTCTTTGACGAGTGCCTTGAAGCGCTTCACGAGTTCCTGCTGATCGGCGGCGGTGAGATCGCTGTCGATGATGTCCTTGTGATAGACTTGATGCTTGTACTGCTCGATGACAGTCTCGAAGGGTTCGTGGTCTTCGCCTTCGCGCTTCTGCACACCGAGAACCACATCACCATACATCTGGACAAAACGACGGTAACAGTCCCAGGCAAAGCGCTCGTTGTTGGTTGCAGCGACGAGCGAAAGAACCGTCTGGTCGTTCAGCCCCAGATTGAGGATCGTGTCCATCATGCCGGGCATGGAGTCACGCGCACCCGAACGAACGGCAACAAGGAGTGGGAAACCCTTGGCATCCCCAAACTTGTAACCCATGATTTTTTCCATGCCTCTGACGGCGTTTTCCATCTGCGACTGCAACGCGGCCGGATAGGTCCTCTTGTTTTGATAGAAGTACGTGCAGACCTCAGTGCTGATGGTGAACCCAGGAGGGACCGGAAGGCCGATGCGGCTCATCTCCGCGAGGTTGGCGCCCTTACCACCCAGCAATGCTTTCATGGAACCATCACCGTCTGCTTTTCCTGCTCCGAAAAAATAAACGTACTTCTTTTTATCTGCGCTGCCCTTGGATGCTGTCTTTGCCATAGATATTGCGGATCGTCTGGTGCGAACCGTGGTTGTTGTGTGTGTCAGTGTGGATTGAGGCGCGGATTTATAGCGATTGAACATATGATGCAAGCATTAGTTGACAATCAAAAGTTCGGAAGGCCTGCCCCAATGGACATGCCGTCGTTGTCTTTCCGCACATGAGCATTCCATGCACGCCACGTCGCAACGCATGAACTTGCCAAGCGTGCATGACAAGTATTGACTCGCCGATTCAAAAGCGATTTAATCGAAATGCATGAGGTCTGGAATGTCCGTTCAACGGTGTCGGCCCCTGCCTTTTCCAAACACATCCAACCGAACAACATGAAAATCAAACCCCGTTTCCACCCTGCGGCGAGCCAGGGCTTCACACTCATTGAATTGCTCGTGGTGATCACCATCATCGGCGTTCTGGCCGGCTTGGTGATGTCCCAGGCAACAAAGATGATGGAAGATGCGAGAAAGCTACAGGTGCAAACTGTCATCAAGGATCTGCGCATCGCCATTGCGAGCTACCAGGTCGAGTACAATCGTTATCCTGTTGACTCGAGCATGCTCAGTGGCGGCTCCGATGGCGAAGACATCCAAGCTTTGCCAACAGATGAGAATTCCGGCATCGTCACCGCCCTGATGAGCACCTCTTCGAATGACTCGAGTGATTCAGGCGCCACCAATCTCAACCCTAAGGACATCAAGTTCATCGATCTCCCGATTGCCAAGAACGGCAAATTCGGTCTCGTCAATCCGCAGCCACCATACAGGCTGGTCGATCTTTGGGGGACTCCCTATTACGTGCTTCTCGACACCAATGGAGACAAGCAGGTGATGAATCCTGATTTGAACAATTCCGAACCCTCCATCGCGCAAAATCCGACCAGCCCGCCTCCTCAAAAGCTGCCCACAGAAATCGCTATTTACAGTTACGGCAAAGATCTACAGGCCCAGACGAGGGACGATGTGGTGTCATGGAGATCGAAGTAACAGCCGCCTTTGAATCGTATCTTGAGCGCAGCGGTCATTCCCGCTGCGCTTTTGTTTTCGCGCTCAGCCGTACTTCGCCAACAACGCCCCCGCGTTGGCCGGATCGACCTTCTCATGGAAGTCGTCCTCCACCATGCACACGGGACCAAAACCGCAGCTCGCAAGGCATTCGGCAAACTCAATGCTGTATTTGCCATCCGGGCTGACTGCGATGGGATGGTGATGGTCCGTATGGGAGCGGTCCATGTTCCCAGCCTTGCAGAGGGCATCCATCAGTTCGTAGCTGCCAGCCATCGCGCATGAGAGCGTACGGCAGACACGGATGTGATACTTGCCAGGAGCGGCTTGGCGGAAGCCTGGATAGAAAGTCACCACTTCGAGCACTTGAATCGGCTCCAGGCCGAGCTTGGCGGCCACCCAGGTCACTGCTTCATCGCCGATGTAACGAAAATGCTCCTGCACCAGATGCAGCAGTGGCAGCACGGCGCTGCGTTTTGAGACAGGATAATGCGAGATCGCCTCGTCCATGCGTTTCTCCAACTCGACTGGAACTTCAAAGGGCATGCGTGCGTGTCTCGGATGAAAAGGTTGAGGATGAATCAGCGGTCACACTCGCCCATGACGAAGTCCAGGCTGCCCAGCACGGCGGGAATGTCGCTGAGCATGTGGCCGGGAATCAGTTTGGAAATGATGCTGAGGTTCAGGAAGGAGGGAGCGCGAATTTTCAGACGATGCGGCACGCCGCCACCCGTGCTGTTGATGTAGAAGCCGAGCTCACCCTTGGGATTCTCGGCGGCAAAATAAACCTCTCCGGCGGGCGCATCAATGCCCTGGGTGGCAATGATGAAGTGATGTATGAGCTCCTCCATCTTCATCAACACTTTTTCTTTCTTCGGCAGCAGCCCCTTGGCGTCTGCCACGTTGATGGGGCCTTCGGGCAGGTTGTCCAGCACCTGCTTCAGGATGCGCACACTCTGCCGCATCTCCTCCATGCGCACGAGATAGCGGTCATAGCAGTCGCCTGTCGTTCCCACCGGAACATCGAACTCATACTTGTCGTAATCGAGATACGGCTTCGCCTTGCGGATGTCATGTTCAACACCTGAACCACGCAAATTCGGGCCCGTGAGGCCATAACCGATGGCGTCTTCTTTGGAAATCACCCCGATGTCCTGCGTCCGCTCCATGAAGATGCGATTGCGGGAGAGCAGCTTGTCGATCTCGTCGATCACAGGTTCCAGTTCGCTGAGGAACTGCCTCACCGCACCGACAAAGCCGTTCGGCAGGTCGCGGATCTGGCCACCCACACGCGTGTAGCTGGTGGTGAAGCGCGCTCCTGTGAGTTGCTCGCACAGATTATAAACTTTTTCACGCTCGGTGAAGGTATAGAGGAACACCGTCATCGCTCCGACATCCATCGCAAACACCCCCACACCGAGCATATGTGCGGAGATGCGGGCCAGTTCGCAGCAGATCACACGAATCGCTCGGCCACGTGCCGGAACTTCCCAGCCCATGAGTTTCTCAACCGCGAGCGCGTACGCCACGTTGTTCGCCAGCGGTGCCAGGTAGTCGAGCCGGTCCGTGTAAGGCACGAACTGATTGTAGTGCATGTTCTCGGCGATCTTTTCGTCACCGCGGTGCAGGAAGCCGACATCAGGGTCGGCCTTGGTGATGATTTCGCCGTCCAGTTCCAGAATCAACCGCAGCACACCATGGGTGGCCGGATGGCTGGGCCCCATGTTGAGCACCAATTTCTCTCCCACGACGTCCGTCGTGACTTCCTCCACGGCTTCGAGCTGCCGGGCCACCTTGGCGGCGGTATCCGGGGCCTCGTATTCTCGGGTGACGGTGGGCATGAAAAGCAGGGGTCTGGTCTCGGGCGTGAGGGCTATCTATCTACGCTGCCCAAGGAGCGGCAAGGCGATTTTGTGAAAAATTTCACAAGCCCCCGCAAACAAGCCCCACAACCGCCTCAGGCTCCATCATTCTGCTTTGTATATTAAGGCAGTTACCCGAAAAGTTGCCCACAGGCCCGGTCTGAGACAGACTGTCCCGACCATGCGATCCGTTTCCCACCTCAACCAACACCTGCTTCTTCCGGCATGGGCTGGTTTGTGGCTGATTATGGCTGGAGGGGGCATCGCACAGGCGGCCCCTCCTGCTGATGGCATCCAGGACGACACCCGGGCGCTGACTGACGAAACCCACCGCCAGCTCGCCTATGAACTGAAGCTGTTTCGTGAGGATTTGAAATGCGACGCCTGGATCACCGCCTCCAGTTTCACCCCGGCGGGCGTCACCGTCCGGCGTCAGGCTCAGATCACGCGTCGCGAATGGAGCGCGGAGCGCCCCGCCGTGCTCATGGCCTATGATCGTGCCAGCAACAGCAGCGCCATGTCCTTCGCCCCCGACTTTTGGGAACGTTATCCATCCGCCGAACTCGTCGAGATCATGCAGGACACGCGCCGCATCCTCACCGATGCCAAGCTCACGCTCGACGAGCGCCTCGCGCTTGCCACGCGCTCATGGATCGACCGGTTGCGCGTCATGGAGAGCGTGCGGCTCAAGCAATCTCTCTGGATTCAGCGGGGTGAAAAACGTTTCGCGCTCGCCATCCTCATCACGCTCGCCTGCGGTGCCATCATCGCCGCCGTGCTCGGTTTCGCATCACGCAGAAGGGGGGCACGCGCGGGCCGTCGTTTCCGCTTTCCTGAAGTTCATGTCGGCATGCGTTTCGGCGCGGCCCACGGCGGTGGAGTCACCGCTGAGATCAAAACCAACGTCTCGGCACAGTAAACCGCCACAGCACCTTATTCGTCACTCAGCTTGGTGCCATCCGGCTTGAGGCCCATGCCTTCCAACTTCTTGTCGAGCTGCTCCACATACTTCCACGGCAATTTCTTGCGCTGATACTTGCGGAACAACAGATCACGCAGCTCCAGCCAGCGCTCCGGCTCCGGCTTCTCCAGCGGCATCCACGTCTCACCATCGGGATGTGCGATCCGAAACAGCCACTCGCGGGAGTCCCAATAGGCGCGGATGTACTGCTTGCGACCGTCTTCCAAACGTTCGTGCCATTCGTGGATTTGGTTTTTGGTCATTGAGAGCACGCAGGATGCGCTAGTATCGCCGCCATGCAAGCCGCCAGCCCGGGCAGTTCCCCTGCCCTGCCGAAACTCCTGCTTTATCTTCTTGCCGTCATGATTGGCGGAGCCTTGCTGGCTGTGCCGCTGTTTCATCTTGGCAAAGCAGGCCACGCATGGCTTTCCTCGTCCTCGTTGCGCGACACCGGCCTCGCCACCTGGCTGCTGAAGGAAATCGAGCGCGCCCATTTCACGCGCTACTTCAACCGCGCCGTGCTCGTCTGCGCCATCGTGCTCATCTGGCCATTCCTGCGCTGGGTGCGGCTGGATCGCTCGCTGCTGCCAACGTGGAAACCCATCAGCACCGGCATCAAACACTGGGCGCTCGGCTTCGTGCTCGCCAGCGGCCTGCTGCTCGTGCTTGGCTTCGTCTTCTTCAAAATGGGCGCATATCAGCTCCATCCTCAGCCGCGCTGGCTGAAATTCGGCGAGCCCATCACCGCCGCGCTTGGCGCTGGCATCATCGAGGAGTTCTTCTTTCGCGGCCTGCTGCTCGGACTGCTGCTGCGCACCATGTCCACACGCTCCGCGTTGATCGCCGGCACCTTTGTCTTCGCCCTCGTTCACTTCCTCAAGCCCCCCGAAGGCTGGCAGATCGACGATGCCGCCGTCACCTGGAGCAGCGGTTTTCTCGTGCTCAAACAAATCGCCGTCGGCTTTGGCGACGTGCATTTTCTCCTCGCCGAATTCGCCACGCTCTTCGCCGTCGGCTGGGCACTCGCCCAGGTGCGCATGCAAACCGGCGCGTTGTGGGCCGGGATCGGCCTGCATGGCGGCTGGGTCTTCGGCTTGAAATACTTCAGCGCTCTCACCACACACACAGGTGGATGGCTGCCCTGGATCGGTGCCAACCTCAAAATCGGCCTCGCCCCGCTGCTCACCGTGCTTTTCACCGGCTGGATTGCCTCTCGCCTGCTGCGCACCCGATAATTCATTTGCAGCTTACCCGCTGACACGGAACATACACGCGCAACAGCCCCTCGCCCGAGTGGCGGAATTGGTAGACGCGCCAGACTTAGGATCTGGTTGAGCAATCAGTGCAGGTTCGAGTCCTGTCTCGGGCACCATCCGATGCAAGCGCAGGCAACGAATCACGTTCCAATCTCACATGCGCTCGCTGCTTCTCTGTCTCTTCGCCCTCTGCTCCTCGCTCTTCTTATCCTCCGTAGCCTTGGCGAAGGAGAACATGGCACCGCCCAACATCATCTTCATCCTCGCGGATGACTTCGGCTATGGCGATCTCGGCTGCATGGGCTGCACGGACATCTCGACCCCGAACATCGACCGTCTCGCGACGGAAGGCGTGAAGTTCACTGACTTTTACGCGAACGCGCCCGTCTGCACGCCCACGCGCACCGGCTTCATGACTGGACGCTGGCAGCAGCGATGTGGGCTCGAGTTCGCGTTCGGTTATCAGGTGGAGCAGTTCCGCCGCGTGAAGGGCGCATGGGTGCCCGAGCCCGACATTCACGCCCTCGGCCTGCCTTTGACGGAAATCACCATTGCGCAGAAGTTCAAAGCGGCCGGTTATACCACCGGGGCCTTCGGCAAATGGCATCTCGGCTTCAAAGACGAGTACAATCCGACCAAACGCGGCTTCGATGAGTATTTCGGCGAACTGCTCGGCCACGCCGACTACTACAAGCACACCTACTACGACGGCACCTACGCCCTGCGCGACGGCCTGGAACCCGTGAAACGCGAAGGCTACTTCACCGATCTCATCAACGAACGCGCCGTGAAGTTTATCCGAGATCACAAAGCCGCACCCTTCTTCATGTATGTGCCTCATCTAGCCGTTCACGCGCCGTTCGAAGCCCCTGACGCGCCCGAGACACCGATGGTGACCAAAGAAAGCATGCACCACGGCAGCCGCGCCATTTACAAGGCCATGGTCGAGCGCATCGACCTCGGCGTTGGCAAGATCCTCGCCGAACTCGAAAAACACGACCTCGCCGACAACACGCTCGTCGTCTTCTCCAGTGACAACGGCGGCGAGCGCTACAGCCGCAATCTGCCTCTCTTCCATCATAAGGCCACCGTCTGGGAAGGCGGCATCCGCGTGCCCTGCGTGATGCGCTGGCCCGCGAAACTGCCCAAAGGCAAGGTCACTGCACAAATGGCCATCACCATGGACCTCCACGCAACCTTCACTGAACTTGCCGGAGCCAAAACACCTTCGGAAAAGCGGCTCGATGGCATCAATCTCATCCCGCTCCTCACCGGCGATGCCCAACCCGTCGAACGCACCTTCTTCTGGCGCATTGACCGCTCGAATCGCAAACAGAAGGCGATCCGTCACGGAAAATGGAAGTACATCAACGACGGCAACACCATGGACCTCCTCTTCGACCTCGAAGCCGACATCAGCGAGCGCGTGAACCTCGGCTACCAGCACCCCGACATCCTCGCAGACCTCAAAGCCAAGCTGAAAGCGTGGGAAGCCGAGATGGATGCGAGTGAGCGGGAAGTTTGGGTGAAGTGAAAGCACGAATGACACATTGCCCGCAGCAACACTCTGCGTATCACTCGCTCACCATGAAACGCTCCGCACTCCCCACGCTCGCTCTTTCGCTTCTCACCACCGCCGCGCTCGCCGAAGGCGGCTTCTACGGTGATCCACCGGACGCCACGCATCCGTGGGCGATTCATGACATGAACCGGCCGCAGCCGGTGCGTGTGGAGCCGGGGACGTTCAGTTCGCAGGAGAAGCCGGGCACGCCGCCTTCGGACGCGATCATTCTTTTCGGAGGAAAGCCGGAGGAGATCGAGAAATGGATCTCGGACAAAAACGGCGAGCCGACCAAGTGGGTCGTCAAAGACAACGTGCTGCAATGCGTGCCGGGCAGCGGCTACATCCGCACCAAGGAAGAATTTTCCGACTGCCAGCTTCACATCGAATGGAGCGCGCCAAGCAAGGTCGAGGGCAACAGCCAGGGCCGCGGCAACAGCGGTGTCTTCCTCATGGGCCAGGTCGAAGTGCAGGTGCTCGACAATTACAACAACCCCAGCTACCCCGACGGCATGGCTTCATCCATCTACGGCATCAATCCGCCGATGGCGAATCCGCTGCGTGCTCCCGGCGAGTGGCAGAGCTACGACATCGTCTTCCGCCGCCCGATCTTCAAAGACGGGAAGGAAATCGACCCCGGTTACATCACCGTGTTCGTCAACGGTGTGCTCACCCAGGACCACACGCCGCTCGAAGGCGGTGGCGGGCACATGCGTCGCTCCAAACCCAGGGCATTTCCAGATCAAGGCCCGCTCAAAATTCAGGATCACGGCAATCCGGTGCGCTTCCGCAACATCTGGTATCGTCCGCTGCCAAAGCGTGCCGTCGATGGCGGCGAATACAGCCGCATGAGCGAGGAAGCGACCGCTGCGAAGCGTGCCGAGATCGCCAAAGGCATCCGTGAGGACGCCACGAAGCTCGAAGGCAATGCGAAGATGCTGCGCCTCTTCGAATCGCTCTGCTACGCGGAGAATGCCGAGGCGAAGGAATTCGCCCTCGCCGCCGTGAACGATTTTGTTGCCGCGATGAAAGCGGTGCCTGCGGACAAGATCGAGTCCAAGAAGGGCGAGATCATGCAGGTGACGAAGGCCCTGCGCTATCTGGCGCAGTTCAAGATTCTTGCCGAGGAGCCTGCAGCCAAGCAGGAACTGGAGGCCATCATCAAAGCCAACGACTGGGAGCCGAAGAAGAAGTGATTTAAACCGCGTCCGCAGCGAGCGCCGCGTTACCAATGATGCCAGCTTCGTTGCTGAAACGGGCGGGCAGGATTTGCAGGCGCTCCCAGACGACGGTGCTGAGCATGCTCTGCACCTTGCGTTTGAGCGGCCCAAAGATCAAATCACCGGCCTGCGCGACGCCTCCGCCGATGACGAAGGCATCAGGATTGAGCAGCCACGCGATGCTGGCGATGGCAGTGCCGAGCCAGTCGGCCACTTCGCCCCAAATCTGACGTGCGATGTCATCACCGGCCTGCGCGGCATCGGCAATCTTCTTCGGCGTGCAGTCGGCGATGTCTTTTTCGATGCCCGCTTCGGCGTAGCGCTGCACGGCGTGCTCGGCGATCTGCTGGTTGCCGGTGTATTTCTCCAGCGCGCCCAGATTGCCGTAGTGGCCGGGTTTGCCGTCGAAATGAATGCTCATCTGGCCGATCTCGCCCGCCACGAAGCCGCTGCCGCGGAACATTTTGCCGTCCAATACGACACCGCCGCCGATGCCGGTGCCCATCGTGAGACCGATGACGTTTTTGAGGCCACGTGCGGCACCGTAACGAAATTCGGCGTAGGCCATCGCGTTCGCGTCATTTTCAACGAGCACGGGCAGCCCGGTTTTTTCGCTGAGGATGGCTTTGAGCGGCACGTGCTTCCAACCGGGGACGTTCGTCAGCTCATGCACGAAGCCATGATCGAAATCAACGAGGCCAGGAACGCCAACGCCGATGGCGCAGATGTCCGGGTATTTAAGTTGCAGCTTCGCGACGCGTGCAGCCATCTCGCCGATGAGCGCGGCCGGGCCGTGGAACTGGGCGGTGGGGATGGGTTCGTCGATGACGAGGAGTTCATCGCCACGACACACGCCGAGTTTCACGGAGGTGCCGCCGAAGTCGATGCCGATGGAGGTTTTTGCAGTGTCAGCCATATCAACCCGCCTCAGAGCGGGGCGCGGAGATTGCCCACCAAACGCAGTCCGTGCAAGGTCAAATCGGGGTCCACGATGATGCGCTCGCTCATTCCGGAGATGATCCATTCCGCATCGCCGCCGGTGGCGACGACATAAGCATTCTTGGCTCCCAGCTCCTTTTTCAGGGCCTCCAGGATGCCTTTGACCATGCCGCGATAGCCGATGGCGGCTCCAGCGAGGATGGCTTGTTCGGTCGATTGGCCGATGGCGCTGACCGGCTCGTGTAAATCGACACGTGGCAGCAACGCGGTGCGTTCGTGGAGATAATCGGTCATCAGACGCAGCCCAGGGGCGATGACGCCGCCGATGTAGAACTTATCCGCGCTCAGGATGTCGAACGTGACGGCGGTGCCGAAGTCGATGACGATACCGGGTGCGCCATGCATTTGCGCGAGCGCCACGGCATTCGCGAGGCGGTCAGGGCCGATGCTTTCGGGCTTCGGATAGCGAATGCCGATGCCCAGCGGCGTGCCGTAGCGCAGTTCGAGGAGATTTTCGCCAAACACCTCACGAAACGCTGGCACGGTCTTCGGCACGACACTGCAAATCACGGCGCTTTCGAATTCCCAGCCACGGGTGACTTCGCGCACGGCATCGGGCGAAAGCTCGCGTGTGGCATGTTCGCGGCGGTCGAGGATGGCGTCACGCGTGGCGAGGCCAAATTTGGTGCGACCGTTGCCGACATCAATGAGCAACCGCTGGCTCATGGTTTGGCCGGTTCAGCTTCCTTTTTCGACTCTTCCTTCGGCGCTTCGCCAAAGGTGCGGACTTCGATCATGCCTTCGGGGGCGGCTTTCTTGGCCGGTTCGGTTTGTGGAGCTTTGACGGGTGCCGTTGCGACCGGACCAGCAGTCTCTTCGACCGGCAAGGCCTTGAGCGGGTCCTTTTCCACATGCACGCAAGGATAGAGCATGTTGTAGTTGTGACGCAACGCGGCGGGGAAGGCGACGCGGCCCGGCTCGGTGACGTTTTCGCGCAGCAGTTTGCCCGCAAGACTGGCAAACACCTCGCTGCCGAGCTTTGCGGCCTTTTCAGCGAGGCCGTTCACCACCTGGCCGGCGGCATTGGCCGCGGACTTGCCAGCGCTGCGAAACATGTCGCTGCTGATGCGGCGGTTCTGGATCGAAATGTAGGCCTGCGCGGAAAGCAGCGCGCCATCGGGGGCAAAGCTCATTTCAAGACTTGCATGATCGTCCGCCGAAAACATACCGCGCACATGATCGACACGCATGGAGATGAAGATGCCGCCGTCAGGTGACTTGGTGATCTCCGGCTTGTAGGTGCGGTAGTCGCTTTCGGAAAACTTGTACTCCGCCGCCTTGCCGTCTTCTTTCTTCCAGCCGCCCAGGCTTTTCCCAAATTCATCCATGTCCACTTCCACGCCAGCGTGGGCAGCGGCGACAGAAAGGACGATAAAAAGGAGAGGGCGGAGGTTCATGACCGCCCAAGGTGGGGCATAAAACGACTTTTTCAACCTTCCGGGCACAGGCACGGTCCCTGGAGGCATCACGCGAGACGACCGGTGATGTAGGACTCGGTCAGAGGATCGTTCGGGCGGTTGAAGATGGTCATCGTGTCGTCCTCCTCGATCAACTTGCCCTTGTAGAAGAACGCAGTGCGGTCGGCGATGCGCTTAGCCTGCTCCATGTTGTGGGTGACGATGACGAAGGTGTACTGGCCGCGCAGTTGCAGGATCAGCTCCTCGATGCGGGCGGTGGCGATGGGGTCGAGCGCAGCGCAGGGCTCATCCATCAGCAGGATGCGCGGCTGCAAGGCAATGGCACGTGCGATGCACAAACGCTGCTGCTGGCCGCCGGAGAGGCCGGTGGCCATCTCATGCAGGCGGTCTTTAACCTCATCCCACAACGCGGCGGACTTGAGGCTGCGCTCGGCGGCTTCTTCGAGATCGTGGCGGTCCTTGATGCCGGCGACACGCAGGCCATAAACGGCATTTTCAAAGATGGAGCGCGGGAAGGGATTGTACTTCTGGAACACCATGCCGACGTTGCGGCGTAGATTGATGACATCGACGTTCGGCGCGTAAAGATCGACTCCGTCGATCTTGATGCTGCCGCTGACGACACGAGCGGACTCGACGAGATCGTTGATGCGGTTGATGGAACGAATGAGCGTGCTTTTGCCACAGCCAGAGGGGCCGATGAGGGCCATCACGTCTTTGCTGTGCATGTTCAAATCGACATCGAACAGCACCTGGTGGTCGCCATAGGCATAGTTGAACTTCTCCACCTGGATGAGCGGCTCTTCGGAGACTGGGGCTGGAGTTTCGGCGGCCATGTCAACTGAAGGTGCCGCGGAGATAGGATTCCGTCAGCTTTTCGCGGGGATTGGTGAAGAGTTCCTCGGTGGGGGCGAACTCGACGAGCTTGCCAAGGTGAAGGAAGGCGGTGTAATCGGACACACGCACGGCCTGCTGCATGTTGTGCGTGACGATGACGATGGTATACTCTTGCGCGAGTTGATGCATCAGCTCCTCAATCTTCAGCGTCGAGATGGGATCAAGCGCGGAGCAGGGTTCGTCCATCAGCAGCACATCCGGCAGCGTGGCGATGGCGCGAGCAATGCACAGACGCTGCTGCTGGCCGCCGGAGAGCGCGAGGGCGTTGGCATTGAGGCGGTCTTTGAGCTCGTCCCACAACGCGGACTGGCGCAGCGAGCGCTCGACGGCTTCGTCGAGCACGCTTTTGTTCTTCTCACCGTGGATGCGCAGGCCGTAGGCGACGTTCTCGTAGATGCTCTTGGGGAAGGGATTCGACTTCTGGAAGACCATGCCGACCTGCTTGCGCAACTGCGTGAGATCGACATCCGCATCGTGGATGTTTTTGCCTTTCACCAGCACCTCGCCCTTCGTGACGCGAGCACTGGGCACGCGGTCGTTCATGCGGTTGATGCAGCGCAGCAGCGTGCTTTTGCCACAACCGGAGGGGCCGATGAGCGCGGTGACGCGGTGGTATTTGACCTTCAGGTTGATGTCGAAGAGCGCCGGACTCGTGCCGTAGCAAAAATCCATGTCACGCACCTGGACGACAGGCGGTGGCGTGGTTTTAGCGGTGGAATCAGCAGACATGAGAGGAGAGGCTTTTTACCAACGATACTTGGCGCGCAGACGTTTGCGCAAGAGCACCGAACTGGCGGCCAAAGAAGCAACGAGAACGAGGAAGACGAAGACGGAGCCGTATTGCGCGCGCTCGGAGTATTCGTTCTGCGGGATCTTGGCGGCGAGGGTGTAGATGTGATACGGCAGCGCCTGGACTGACTCGGTGAAGATGCCGAGGAAACGCGACACGCTCTGTTCCCAATGCGCGAAGATGGATGCGTCCGCAGGCAGCGGTGGCAGGTCTTTTTGCCACGGCAGCTTGTCTTTGAAGGCCAGCGCGGCGGTGAACATGATGGGAGCCGTCTCACCGGCCGCACGAGCGATGCCGAGGATGCTGGAGGTCAAAATGCCGGGTGTGGCGAAAGGCAGCACGCTGTAACGAATCGTCTGCCAGCGCGTGGCTCCCAGCGCCATGCTGGTTTCGCGGAATCCCTGCGGCACCGCTTGAAGGCACTGCTCGCTGGCGGTGATGATGACCGGCAGGATGACGAAGGCGAGTGTAAAGCCGCCGGACAACACGCAGGTGTCCCAACCTTCAAAGCTCAGCGTCGTAAAGCCGAGCGGAATGGCGAACACGGAGCGATCCGCCGGCACATCGACAAACACCGGTGCGGTCAGAACGAAGGCACCGAGACCAAAGAGGCCGAACACGACCGAGGGAACGCCCGCGAGGTTCAAGATGGCGAGGCGCACCATTTCGAGGAACTTGCCATGCTTCGCATACTCACTCAGATAAATCGCGCAGGCGACGCCGAGGAACAACGCGACGCCGACACTGACGATGACGAGCAGCGCGGTGCCGACAATCGGCCCCAGAATTCCACCACCGGAGTAGGCGATGGTTTTTTCGGAGCGGAAGTTGTCGCCGAGCTGCTTCTTGATGGCGTCGGCACCGTTCACGCCGGTCTCGTAATGGTTGCCCTGCTTGTCCTCGATGACGTGAAGCTGGGACGGCAGCTCGGTGAGGAACTGCGTGTTCACAAACGGCCACTTCGACTGGAACGTGACGGGCGCACCTTTGATGAAGATGTGCAGCATGATCGCCAGAGTGATGATCACCACGATGTAGCTGCCCACGCGCAGGGCCCAGCGTGCGGCGGTCTCGCGCTTCTGAATGCCGGAGTTGTCGCCAGCGAAGGGATTTTCGGCGGTGGGGACGGGGTTCATGCCTTGTGGGGTTCGAAGCGGCGGGCCACGGCACGGGCGCACCAGTTGACGAGCAGCGAAATGGCAAACAGCACGATGCCGACCATGAACAGCGCCTGCCAGTGTGAGCTGCCGCGTGACACTTCGCCGAGTTCCTGCGCGATGATGCCCGTGAGCGTGTGCGCCGGTTGGAAAATGACGCCGGGACCGGCGCTGAAGTCGGGAATGGCGATGCGGTTGCCCGCGACGAGCAACACGACCATCGTTTCACCAATCACACGCCCAAGACCGAGCAGGATGGCGGAGAGAATGCCGGAGATGCCGGCGGGAACGATGACGCGGAAGACGGTTTGCAGTTTCGTGGCTCCGAGAGCGTCGGAGGCGTCGATGTAGGCACGCGGGACGTTGTTCAGCGCGTCTTCGGAGAGGCTGAACATCGTGGGCACCGCCATGAAGGCGAGCAGGCAGCCGGCGTTGAACATGTTGAGACGTTCCTGGATCGGAAAGCCAGGCACCCATTGCAGCCAGCTCACTTCGCTGAAGTCCTTGATCAAATTGCCGACGAGCGAGATGCCGATGAAGCCGAGCACGACAGACGGTATGGCCTGGATGAACTCGATGATGGGCTTGATGATCTCCTTCTCGCGCTCGCTGGCGAACTGGTTTGTGTAGATCGCGGCGATGACGCTGATCGGCGTGGCAATGAGGATGGCGATGAGCGCGATGACAAGAGAACCGGTGAGCAGCGGCACGAAACCGAAGAAATCCTGCCAGGAGCTGTTCGTGATCCATTGGGAGCCGAAGAAGAACGCGGCGATGACACTGATCATCGAAACGGGCTTGTCCGAGCGCCATTGATCGAGTTGCAGCGCCGCATCGCGCATTTCCTGCACATGCACGGGCAGTTTGGCGCGCACATCGGCGAGCATTGTGGTGGCGGCGCTCGTTCCAGCTTCTTGTGGAAGTGAAGCGGAGGCTTTTTCGGCGGCTTTGACGTAGTTTTCGAGCTGCTCGCGCAATTCACCCGCGCGGGCGGTGAGTTCCTTCGTGCGTTCGTCGAGATTCACCGGTTCGGCGACGGAAGCCTCGGCTTCTTCGGTGAGACTGGCTTTTTCATCGGCATTCTTGGCCTTGGCGGCGGCTTCAAGGAGACGCTGGCGGTTGGTTTCGAGGACGTGGAACTCGTCGGCCTTCTCCTTGGTCTCCTGCGCGTGCTCCTTGAGTTCATCGAGCACTTCTTGAAGACCTTCAGGGGCTTCTTCGAATTCCTCCTGGGCGGTGACGAGCGCCTCGAATTTCGTGCGGGCTTCGTGATCTTTGGCGGTGAAGTCAGCGGCGAGGGTTTGGAGGAAGGGCGGGAGATCGGTGACTTCGGGCGTGAGGGCGGCGAACTCGGTCTGAAGCTGCTGTTTCTCCGCTGCGGTGAAGAGATCGGGGTAAACCAGCGAGGCAGCCGCTACGGCGGCGGCTTTTTGCTGTTCGCGGCGCAGGATGTCGAGTTTGTCAGCGGCAGGAGGCGGGGCTTGCTCCAGGGCTTGTTCGAGGGTTTCGCGCTGCTGCGTGGCTTTTTCCTCGGCCTGGTTTTTGAGGAGAAACGCGGCGTCACGGCGGTCGCGGGCGGTTTTGCCAAGGGTGTCGAGCGAACCGCTCACCGACTGACGCAGACTGCTGGAGAGCGACTGGTGCTCTTTGAGCGGTTTGTCGATGATGTCACAGAACTCAAGCCCGGCGCGGCGGTAGGTGACGAGTTCGTTGCGGTAGGTGGGCAGGAAGTCGATGCCCTCGCGCAGGAGGAAGAGCATGATGAGCACCAGCACGATGACGGCGGTGCTGGCGTTCAAGCCGAAGAAGTACTTGATGACCTGTTGAGGGTCCATCCCCAGCACGGTGCGCTTGCGGTTCCTGACGAGCAGGGTGCGCAACGGGGGCCGTGGGGGTGGCTCTGGACTGTCCATGCAGGTTATTTCAGCCCTCTAAACAAGAATCCGGCGAAGAGAAGCCATTTTCTCCATCGCCGGATTTTAAGAAGGGTCAACCAACGATTGTTTCACTTAATTGACGAGCACGAAGCCTGCCTTGGTGATGATGGCGGCACCGGCGGGGCTGCGGCAGAAGTCGATGAACTCCTTGGTGGTGCCGGTGGGCTCGCCATTCGTGTAAAGGAAGGTGGGGCGGGCAAGAACGTAGCTCTTCACGGCGGCAGGGTTGGGCGAAGCGCCGTCGATGGAAACGACTTTGATGCCCTTGGAGCCTGAATAGGCATAACCGATGTACCCGATGCCGTTGGCGTTGGAGGCCACCTCGGAGACGATCTGCTCGTTGCCGGCCATTTTCTGGCTATTGGAGCCGTATTCGCGGCCTTTCATGGCCATGGTCATGAAGTCCTTGTAGGTGCCGGAGGAGGTGTTGCGGGTGTAAACGGAGATCGGGCCGGGGGTGCCGCCGACTTCGCTCCAGTCTTTGATGTCGCCGGCGAAGATCTGCATGATCTGCTTCTTTTTGAGGTCGGCGACGGGATTGTTCTTGTTCACCACGACGGTGATCATGTCCCAGGCGATCTCGATCTCGTTGATGGCGATGCCCTTGCTGCGGCAGAGGGTGCGCTCGTCCGCCTTGATCTTGCGGGAGGACATGCCGATCTCGGCGGTGCCAGCAGCGAGATTGGTGAAGGCGGTGGAGGAGCCTTCGGCAGCGATGTCGAAGCTGACTTTGCCACCTTGTTTCTTGAAGCCTTCGGCGAGGGAGGGGACGAGCTTGGCACCGAGCGTGTCGGAACCACGGATGCGGAGGGTGGTCTGGGCTTGGGAGGTCAAAGCCGAGGCGAGAGACAGTAGGATGACGGTGATGGCGGTTTTCATGGATGGATGAAGAAGGAAGGTATGCGCGAGAGGATTCGTATCCACTCGGTGGCGAGGGTGTCAGGATATTCACCTCGTGAAAGCGCCCAATTGTGACGAAACCGTCACCAAATGTCACAAGGGAGGTTGCGGATTGGCCGCCAACAAACGGGCCATGGCAGTGAAGCTGGCGCTTCTGTCACCCAGGACCACCCAAAACCCCCATTAAGTGACGGAAATGTCACACATCATGGTTGGCCAGATTGTGACGTTTTCGACTAAAGGCCGGTGTGCGGCGAATGCCGCCACGAACTCGAGACACCTCATCCATATGAAATTGATCCATCCTCACAGCGGCTTCTGGCGTGCTTTGACCACCATTCTGGCCTTCGCAACCGTCCTCCCTCCCACCCTGCCTTTGGCGGCCAGCCCGGCGATGGAGAAGTTGTTTTACATCCTGAAGCAGAAGGGCTCGATCACCGCCGATGAATACGATCTGCTTATTCAGACGATGAAGGATGAGGAGAAGGGAGCGCCGAAGGCCTCCACGCCTGCTCCAGCATTGGAAAAGCGCCTGACCCAGACGGAGTCGAAGGTCGAAAACCTGGAGTCCACCATCCTGAACACGAAAGGCCAGGTGGAGGAGCTCTCCCGCATCAGCGACAACACCTCCCCCTCCACGATGAGCAAGACGGACCTCGACGCCCTGCTCTCCGACAAGTGGTATGAGCGCATCAAGCTGCGCGGCTACATCCAGAACCGCTTCATCGGCCTCATCGGTGACGGAGACAATCCAGGCGTCGTTCAGCCGAACGATCCCTTCGTCAGCGACACTCAAAGCCTTGGCATTCGTCGCGGACGTCTCGTGCTCAGTGGTGATGTGACCGACCATCTCTACCTTTACCTGCAAACCGACTTCATGGCAGGCGTGGGCGGCGTGAACGCCCTGCAGGCGCGCGATGTGTATGCGGACGTGTCCCTCGACCCCGCCCGTGAGTTCCGCGTGCGCTTGGGTCTCTCGAAGGTGCCGTACGGCTTCTCGAACCTGCAATCCTCCCAGAATCGCTACGCACTGGAGCGCCCGGACGCCTTGAACTCCGCTGTCGAAGGCGAGCGCGACCTCGGTGCTTACTTCATCTGGGCTCCTTATCACATCCGCAACCGCTACAAGGATCTCGTGAAAGCTGGCCTGCGCGGTTCCGGAGACTATGGCGTGCTGAACGTGGGTGCTTACAGCGGCCAAGGCATCAACAATGCCGACCGCAATGGTGACCTGCACTACATCGCCCGCCTGGCCTATCCGTTCGAGTTCGACAACGGCCAGATCCTCGAAGTCGGCGCCAGCTACTACACCGGCCGCTTTGTGCCGAACACGCCGGTTGCAATGGGCGCTCTTCCTGCTCCCACTGTCAACGGCGGCGGCGGTGTCCGCGACCGCCGCGTGGCGATCAATGCCATTCTCTATCCGCAACCCTTCGGCCTGGAAGCCGAGTGGACATGGGGTGAAGGGCCGCAGCTCAGCAACGATCTGACCACCATCAGCGCCCAGGCCCTGAGCGGTGGCTTTGTGCAGGCAGTCTACCGCCATGTCTTCGCCAATCAGGCGGAGTTCATCCCGTTTGTCCGCTGGCAGCACTTTGATGGCGCGCGCAAATTCGCCACCAACGCGCCGAAAAACAATGTCGATGAAATCGCCGTCGGCTTCGAATACATCCCCTATCCCGAGTTGGAGCTGACGCTGATGTATGCGCACGGCTCGCGCACCAACACGACGGACAATCCCGCCGGTGCTGGCGCCCGTTACCGCGATGTGGATTACAGCTACCTCGGCATCCAGGCGCAGATCAATTTCTAACTTTGGTTGGTCAGTGTTGGATCAGGGCCGGGTGCATCGGGAGGTGCGCCCGGCCTTTTTGTTTCAGCGGGCGGCGAAGGTCGCATGCCGGGTTGATTTGCCGGAAGTTATCCGTTAGCCTCTGACCTCCGCACTCAACCCTGCGGTCTTCATGGACACCACTCTCCAGCAGATTCTGTATGTCGCGGCGGCCATCGTCTTTGCCATCGCGTGCCGGTCGTTCGACAATCGTTTCGTCCAGAAGCTGGGCTGGCTCGCGCTGCTGGGAGCCTCGTATCTCATTGGTTATTACCTGACCGGAGGCCAGCATCTCGGAGGACTCGTCGGCCTGAGTTTCTGGTTCATGCTGCCATGGCTGGAGATCATCTTCCGAGTGCGTCGGCTGCGCTTCCCGATCAAGAGCGAGGTCAAACACCGCTTCCCGCCCACGCGCGAGGTGTTCCCTGAACTCGGCGACCTCAGCAGCGAGGCGGACGATGCCGGCTTCACCGAAGTGGGCGACACCGGCTGGCAGTGGAGCCAGACGGATCACTTCATGCGCCTGTTCTACCATGAGGGAAAACGCACCCAGGCCGCCATCGCGCTCGCCTTGCAGGGCGACTTTGGATTTTCCTATGTCAGCCTCACCTCGCGGGCCAGCAGCGGCGTCACCTTCACGACGACGAACTATCCCTTCGCTGCCACGATGAAGCACTCGCCCAAACAGCGGCTGAACCGCTTCACGCACGCGGCCTCGTTCGAGGATCTGCTGGAACGGCATGAGGCCTTCCTCCAACACGAGGGCATCCGACTCGAAGACCTCGCACTCCAGGACACCGAATTCCTGCATGCCTACATCGAGCGCGACATGAGCGTGCAGATCGACCACAACATCACCGCCGGCGTCATCGAACCCACCGGCAACGGTGAGTTCCGCTACTCCTGGCGCGGCTGCGTCTTCCTCTACTGGCAGGTGGTGAAGGACATGCTGCGGGTGTGATCCGCGCGAAAATTCACCAGGGCTACTGACCTGGAGGCGCTGGCTGTGGCTGATTGCGCGCGGCTTCTTCGGCTGCGCGGCGTGCAGCCTCCTCCGCAGCGCGTTGGGCCGCTTCAGCCGCGGCACGTTGTGCTTCTTCTTGGGCACGACGGGCGGCTTCCTCGGCCTGGCGTTGCGCCATCTCCTGAGCGGCACGTTGCGCGGCCTCTTGCTGCGCTCGCATTTGCTGTTCTTCAGCGCGGCGTGCCAGCTCCTCAGCCTGACGCTGGGCCATTTCCTGGGCACGACGGGCAGCTTCTTCGGCCTGACGTTGTGCCATCTCCTGGGCGCGGCGTTCGGCCTCTTGCTGCGCTCGCATCTGCTGCTCTTCCGCAGCCTTGCGGGCGGCTTCTTCCTGCTGGCGCTGCATGGCGACGGCTTCCGCCTGCTGACGGACCTTCTCTGCTTCCACTGCGGCTTGTTCGGCGGCCATGCGTTGCTGGGCGGCCAAGACTTCCCGCTGTTGCTGCATCGCCGCAGCTTCAACCTGTTGGCGGGCTTTTTCGGCCTCAACTGCCGCTTGTTCGGCGGCCATGCGTTGTTGCGCCGCGAGAGCTTCCCGCTGCTGTGCTTCAGCGGCCTGCATGCGGACTTTTTCGGCAGCGGCCGTGGCTGCGGCTTGCTCGGCAGCCATTTTCTCGGCGATGAGGCGTTGCTGCATGGCAGCAGCGGCTTGAGCCTGCTGTTCAGCAGCCAGCAAACGAGCTTTTTCAGCTTCGGCGGCCGTGTTCGCGCTGGCGGCCTGTTCAGCGGCCATTTTCTCGGCGGCGGCTTGCTGTGCTGCGGTGGCATCCGCAGGCTGTGGCACTGTTTCAGGCAAGGCAGCGGGTATCACGGCGGGCATGACGACCACAGGTGGCTGAGGAGCTTTTTCCGGCTCTGTAACAGGGGTGGCAACCACGGCAGACGGCGTCTCAGGCTTCATCGCTTCTGCGGCGGGCACGCTTGCAGTAGTTGCTGGGATCGAAGCGGGCGTTGCAACACCATCCTCCACAACCTTGGGTTCGGGCGTGGTGATGGCAACAGGCGGCATGACCACGGCTGGAACGGTCTCGGGCACTGTGACCGTTTTGGTTTCAACAATGACGGCAGGTGCAGGCGCATCTATGGCTGCTGACGTAACAACAGGCGGTGCGAAGGTCACCTCAGGCACAGGATCACTCACGGCCACAGCTGGGCGGACGGTTTCCCGCGCAGGTGCCGTCCCCTCGGGCCTTTGGTTCCGCTTTTTGGGCGATTCGGCTGGTTGGTCAGCCACTGCGGCGGGCTTCGTCACGATCACTGGCTGCTGCACCACCGCAGTCTCTTTTTCTTCGGCAATCGTCTCGCGGATCTCTGCGGCCGCACGTTGCGGCACGCCTTCAAAACCACTCACGACTTTCGGTTTTTCGATGCGTTCGACGTTCTGCGGGCGCACTGGCGGTGTATTCGCTCTCGCAGCAGGAAGTTCGACGATGGCTAGCTCTGGCACGACTTCACGATCGGCACGTCCATCTCTACGTTCGCGCTGGGGCGGCAGCGCATTCGCCGCGGTCACATTCAACTGCCTCTGCGGCACGCGCGCGCCGCTGGAATGCTCCATCTGCGCCCGCGGCGGGCCGCCTTGATGCACGAAGACATTCGAATTTACATGCTCACGCCCGCTTCGGCGCACGATCTGCGTGTTATTGACGCTGCGTTGGAAAATCGTGAGATTCTGCGTTACGGGAGCGCAAACCGTCGTGTAGCTCGGACGCACGAAATGATTCGTGGTGATGAAGGTGTAGCTGCTCGGTCCGAGATTGTACTGTGAATCGCAATCGCGATACACGCCGCTGTAGCTCCCGCGTTCCGGCGGCAGTGGTGCCCAGCCAACGTGATCGCGGCTCTGACGCCACGAGACCCAGGCGGGAGCCCAATCACTGCCCGGCACCCACACCCAGCCGTAGCGCGAGAGATTTACCCAACGGCCATAATGATACGTAGCCCAGCCAAACGGTTCATTCGACTGCCATGTCCAGCCCAGCGTGGACCACACCCAGCAGCCATCGACATAGGGCCGCCAGCCCTGTGATTCCGTGAGCGTCGGCCGCCAGCAATAGCCGTAGCCGTTCACATCCATCCACCGGCCATACGGTGCGAGGCGGTCATAAAACATCGAGTAATCACGCGGTGCCGAAACCTGTGGCGTCACGCTCTCACGCGGCGTGGTGGTGACGATACGCTGGGTGATCACGTTGCTCTGTCGCCGTGCCGAGTCCGCCTGCACACGCAGGTCGTCGTTCTGCTGCTTCAAGGCATCGAGCGATGCGCGCAGCTCGGCATTTTCACGGTCCTTGAGCGCCTGCTCCATCTCAGCGAGCTGCTTCTCCATCAGCGCGGTCTTCGTCTCGATCTCCAACGCCTGTCGTTGAAGAGCATCGCGTGCCTCGGCGAGCTGGTTTTCTGCTTCTGCAGTGATTGGAATGCCCTCGGGAGCTTCAACAACAGCGGAGGGAGCGGGTTTGTCACAACTGGCGAGCGGCAGCAGCGCTGTGACGACAATAAGGGAGCGAAGTCGGGCATTCATGGGCTTGGAGATACGGCTCTGACGCCGCCCAAGCGGTTGTATTCAACCCTGGCGGTCACTTCTTCCGCTTCACCACCTGCTGCGTCTGCCGCGTCTTCAGCAGAAGGTCCGCATCCAGCACACCGCTGAAATGCGTCAGCGGATACACGATGCTGCGCCGCCCGATGATGCTGCCGGGGCTGATCACGCTGTTGCAGCCGATCTCCGCGTGATCGCCGACGATGGCGCCAAATTTCCGCAGGCCGGTGGGGATCGAATCGGTGTCGGTTTTCACGTGGACCTCCATCCGGTCCAGCCGCACGTTGGAAAGGATCACCCCGGCGGCCAGATGCGCCTTGTAGCCGAGGATCGAATCGCCCACGTAGTTGTAATGCGGCACCTCGCAGCCGTCGAAGAGCACGCAGTTCTTGAACTCGCACGAGTTTCCCAGCACGCAGGCGTCCCCGATGATCACGTTCTCGCGAATGTAGCAGCCGGCACGAATCTGGCAGTTTCGCCCGATCCAGGCAGGGCCCTTGATCACCGCGCCGGGTTCCAAAGTCGTGCCTTCATCAATGAACACATCCTCGCCGATGAACGCCCCCGGCGGCACCTGCGTGCGAATCTCGCGCTGCAGCCGGAACTCCAGATAGGACTCGATCCGCATCAATGCCGCCCACACGGGCGAGTCATCCGGGAACAGGATGCCATGCTTCGTGTGCGTCAGGTCGAGATAGTCGCTTGCGGAAAACACGTCGTTACGTTCAAACCGTCAGAATTTCCTTCTCCTTCGACACCACATGCTGGTCGATCTCGGCGATCTTCTTGTCGGTAAGGGTTTGAATCTCCTTCTCCATGCGGTGGAGGTCGTCTTCGGTGATGTGGCCTTCCTTTTCACCCTTCTTGATAGCTTCCAGCGCCTCGCGACGGGCGGAGCGCACGCGCACGCGGGCTTCTTCGCCAAGGGTTTTGCACATCTTCACCATCTGCTCACGGCGTTCGGTGGAGAGAGACGGAATGGGCAGTCGGATGACTTTGCCCTCGATGCTACCGTTCAATCCAAGACGTGATTCACGAATCGCACGGTCGATGTCTTGAAGCGTGGAGGAATCAAACGGCTCGATGCGTATCAGCCGCGCGTCTGGCGTGGTGATCATGGCGAGCTGCTTCAGCTTCATGTGGCTGCCGTAGCTCAGCACATGCACGTCCATGTTCTCCACGAGTGTCGGCGAGGCCTTGCCCGTGCGCACGGTGGCGAATTCGTGGATGGCGTGCTCGACCGCCTTCGTCATGGCCTCGTCGGCCTCCATCATCGTCAATTCAGGGTCCATATCAGTGTCAGGTTGGGGGTTCGCTCAGCCTTTGGCATCGACCATCGTGCCGATGTGCTCACCAACGAGCGCCCGGCGGATGTTGTCAGGCTCGTTCATGCTGAAAACGCCGATGGGCATGTTGTTTTCCATGCAGAGGGAGAAAGCGGTGGAGTCCATCACTTTGAGCTGACGTGTGAGGCACTCGTGGAAGCTGATGCGGTCAAACTTCACCGCGTCCGGGTTCTTGGCGGGATCAGAATCGTAGATGCCATCGACCTTCGTCGCCTTGAGCACGATCTCCGCATTGATCTCGCTGGCGCGGAGCGCGGCGGTGGTGTCGGTGGAAAAGAACGGATTGCCCGTGCCGGCGGCGAAGATGACCACACGGCCCAGCTCCAGGTGGCGCATCGCTTTGCGGCGCACGAAGGGTTCGGCCACGTTGTCCATCTTGATCGCGCTTTGCACCCGCGAAGGCACGTCCATCGCCTCCAGCATGCTTTGCAGGGCCAGCGAGTTCATCACCGTGGCCAGCATGCCCATGTAATCCGCCGTGGCGCGTTCCATGCCCTTGTTGCTGGCCGTCACGCCGCGCCAGAAGTTGCCGCCGCCCACCACCAGGGCGATTTCGAGGCCGGTCTGATGCGCCGCCTTGATCTGCGCCGCCATGTCCTCGACGATGGGCGGGGAGATGTTGTCCGTACTGCCCGGCTGTCTCAGCGCTTCACCGCTGAGTTTGAGAAGAACACGACGGAATTTTCGAGGAGCGGTGGAATCAGGCATGAAAGATCAGAGTTGAACCATAAAGCATGAGCGCAGCGGCCTTGCAAAGCCAAATCTGCTGCGGCATCCATCGCGCATGAAAGAAGACCCGACCCTTCCCGCCGACGCACGCTTTGAAACACGCGCGATTCACGTCGGCCAGGATTACCGCAGCGAGACCGGCGCGGTCATCCCGCCGATCTACATGACCTCCACCTTCGAGACCGGCAATCCGACCGGTTTTGACTACACCCGCTCCGGCAATCCGAACTTCCGCAACCTGCAATGCACGCTCGCCAGCTTGGAAAACGCGAAGCACTGCACCGTCTTCGCCAGCGGCCTCAGCGCTATCTCCGCCATCCTGTTTTCGCTCAAAGCGGGCGATGTGATCCTCTCCGAGCAGCAGATCTACGGCTGCACCTACCGCATCTTTGAAAAGGTGCTGCGTCGTTTCGGCGTCACCATCAAATACGCCAACCTCGCCAATGCCTCGAACTACGGCCTCATCGCCCAGCTCAAGCCCGCGCTCGTCTGGCTGGAGTCGCCCACCAATCCGCTGCTGAAAATCCTCGACATCAAGGCTCTCAGCGCCGCCGCTCACAGCGTCGGCAGCATCGTCGCCGTGGACAACACCTTTGCCTCCAGCCTGCTTCAGCAGCCGCTCGATCTTGGTGCCGACCTCTCCCTGCTCAGCACCACGAAATACACCAACGGCCACAGCGACAGCCTCGGCGGCGCGGTTTGCACCAACTCCGACGAGTGGCAGGAAAAAATGATCTTCGCGCAGAAAGCCATCGGTTTGCAGCCCAGCCCCTTCGATGCCTGGCTCATCTCCCGCGGCGCGAAAACCGAGGCCGTGCGCATGGAGCGCCATTGCTCGAACGCCCTCGAACTCGC
>CAMCWM010000030.1 GCA_945882215.1 Akkermansia muciniphila
TACCAGCGGGTTATCTCTACTTCCACCTCGCCGAAGTCAAGCCGCCCTCCTAGCTGAAGATCGTGGCATTCATGCTGTGGCCGTCTCTGCGATTAGCTACGTCTTCCATGTCGTGTTCCCGCATGCGCCTAGCAGCTTGCGGACTTTTGCTTTTTTGATGCTGGTCATGCTTGCTCCAATTCAGCCTGTGACAAAGTGGTTGGAGCGGCTTGGTCAAAAGTGGGAGCAACGGAAAGGTCGATGACACATTCCCGCTCCTCCCGCGTTCCCAGCGCACCATGAAATCCGCGCTGCTCTGCCTCCTCCTCTTCGCCCTCTGCCCTGCGCTCTTCTTGCCCTCCGAAGCCTTGGCGAAGGAGGGCGCGGCGAAGCCTCACATCATCTTCGTCATGGCCGATGACATGGGCTGGGGGCAGACGGGGTATCGCGGTCATCCGGTGTTGAAGACGCCGAACCTCGACGCGATGGCGGCGAATGGGCTGCGCTTTGAGCGATTTTACGCGGGGAATCCGGTGTGCTCGCCCACGCGGGCCACGGTGCTCACGGGACGCACGAATGATCGCACCGGCGTGCTCACGCATGGCTATGCGCTGCGCTTGCAGGAGAAGACCATCGCGCAGGCGCTGAAGAGCGAGGGCTATGTGACCGGGCACTTCGGCAAGTGGCATCTCAACGGCCTCAAGGGGCCGGGAGCGCCCGTTTTGAAGGACGATCCGCGCAATCCCGGTGCGTTCGGCTTTGATGAATGGGTGTCGATGACGAACTACTTCGACAAAGACCCGCTCATGAGCCGCATGGGCGAGTTTGTGGAGTTCAAGGGCGACTCCTCCGACATCGCCGTGGGCGAGGCGGTGAAATTCATCGACAAACATCGCGCCGCGGAGAAGCCGCTGTTTGCCATCATCTGGTTCGGCAGCCCACACGGCCCGCACAAGGCGCAGGATGCAGACAAGGCCACCTTCGCAGATCTCGACAACCTTTCCCAGCAGCACTACGGCGAACTGGTGGCGCTGGATCGTGCCGTGGGCACGCTGCGTCAGAAGTTGCGCGACACCGGACTCGCCGACAACACCATGCTTGTCTTCAACAGCGACAACGGCGGCCTGCCCGGCATCGAACCGCCGACCGTGGGCGGTCTGCGCGGCAACAAAGGCAGCGTCTTTGAAGGCGGCCTGCGCGTGCCCGGCATCATCGAGTGGCCCGCGATGATCAAACCGCGCATCACGAGTCATCCCGCTTGCACGCTCGATTTGTTCCCCACCGTCGCGGACATCGTCGGCCTGCCGGATGACGTGATGATCAAACCGATCGACGGCATCAGCCTGAAGCCGCTCTTTGCCGGAGAAATCGGGGAGCGCACCAAACCCCTCGGCTTCCGCTTCGGCAGCAAGCTCGCACTCACCGGCCCGCGCTTCAAGATCCTCACCGAGAACCTCGAGAAGGCCAGCTTTCAGCTCTACGACATCATCGCCGATCCGAACGAGACCACCGACCTCAGCACAAAAGAACCGCAGGTGTTTGAGCAGATGAAAAAAGACCTGCTCGCCTGGAATGACAGCGTGAGCGCCAGCTTCGACGGTAAAGACTACCCCGAAGGAAAAGTCACGCCGCCCGATCCCCAGTCGATCCCATGGACCGAGCACCCCAGCTACAAACCCTACCTCGCCGAATGGCAGAAGCGCTGGGAATACAACCCGGCCGACCGCGGCACGAAGAAGAGAAAGAAGGCGGAGTGATCACTTCACAGCCTTCGCCGCCTCGGCGCGCTTCTTGAAGGCGGACAGGCTGCGATGCGGAAACGGCAACGGCGTGGATGCGGGCATGGAATCGAGCACGGCTTGCAGTTTGGCCCGCACGGCCGTTTCGGCATCCTTTGGCAGCGGATGCTGCTCGGCGGGATCAGCGTCGAGATCGAACAAGTCGCCGTTGTTCTTCAATTTGAAGCGTTCATCGCGGGCGACACGTTCGTCGGCGTAGTGGTTGAAGATCCACTTTCGTGGTGCAGGAGCCTCGCTACGCAAAAACGGGGCAAAGGACTGGCCGTCGAGCTTCAGCGAGGCAGGTGGCTTCGCTCCGGCGAGATCGCAGATCGTCGGGAAGAGGTCGGTGAAGTCGGCGAGTGCCGCAGTGCGGCCTCCTTTCACGAGCTGCGGACTGTGGATGATGAGCGGGACATTGCCGCCAGCCTCGTTGATCTGATACAGGCCACCGTTTACAACGCGACCGTTCGCGCGGGCAGAGAGCGTCTTTTCCGTGCCGTTGTCGGACGCGATGATCACGACGGTGTTTTTTATGAGATCGAGCCGCTCCAGCTCGGCGATGATCGCGCCGACCTGCTTGTCGGCATATCGCAGCATGTCGGCGAAAAGATCGTGCTCCTCCTTCGGCGGATTGGCGCGGTTGTCGGGCGTGGTGACGACCTGCTGCTTCACATTTTGCCCGTGGGTGAGCACCCTGGCGTGATAAAACAGAAACGGCTGTTCCCTGTGCCTGCGGTAGAAGTCGAACGCGAAGTCGAGAAACACATCCGGGCCAAACTTGCCCTGCGCGACCTCGCGTTTGCCGTTGCGCAGCAAAACCGGGTCCCAGTAGCGGCTTTCGATCTTCCGCGTGGCCTCGGTGAGGAATTCGGCGTCGTTGTTCGCGATGGCCTTTTGAAACGCGGCCATGAAATCCGCGTCCGCCTTGTCGCGGTCGATGCTGCCGGGCCATACGAGCTGCTCGTCGAAGCCGTGACGCGTGATCGCGTCCGGTTCATCGTAGAGGTTGTTCACCTGCCACTTCCCAGCGATGCCCGTGGCATAGCCGGCATCGCGCAGCACGCGCGCGTAGGTCGTCTCGCGCTGCGGGTCGAAGCCGCCGCCGCTGTAGAGCGCCGCGTCGTGATGCAGATACCATCCCGTGCGGAACGGATAGCGCCCCGTGAGCATCTGCACGCGGCTGGGGCCGCACACGGTTGTGGTGTAGCAGTTCGCGAAGCGCACACCGCCTGCGGCGAGCTTGTCGATGTTCGGCGTGCAGTTCTCCTCGCTGCCGTAGCAGCCGAACCACTCGCGCCCCACATTGTCGAGCAGGATGACGACGATGTTCGGCTGTTTCGCAGCAACAGCAGGCGCATGCAGGCACAACAAACTCAGGATGATGAAACAGAAGCGGCTCATGGTTCCTCTAACGAGCATGACACGGCGAGTTATCCAAACTTGAGCCTCGACGGAGTTTGCGATGATGGAGTAAATCGAGGTGGCGATGACGTTTCGTCATTTCCATCCTTTCCGCATGAAGCCGCTCACCCTTGCCATCCTCGCCACCTTCAGCCTGCATGCCGCAGATCCTATCGACACCTTCATCGAAGAGCAGCGGCCCTCGTTGATCCAACTCTACGAGCACCTCCATGCGAACCCCGAGCTGTCGTTTCGTGAGGAGAAGACCAGCGTTCGCATGGCGCAGGAAATCCGGGCGGCGGGATTTGAGGTGACGGAGAAAGTCGGCGGCTTCGGTGTGGTGGCCGTGCTGAAAAACGGGCCGGGAAGAACGGTGCTCGTGCGCACCGATCTGGATGGACTGCCCGTGCGCGAGATCGGCTCCGTTCCTTACGTCAGCAAAACGACCACGAAGGATGACGCAGGCAATGATGTGTCTGTGATGCATGCCTGCGGCCACGACATGCACATGACCTGCTGGATCGGCGCGGCGCGGGCGCTTGCTGCCTCAAAGGACCAGTGGAAGGGCACGCTCGTCTTCATCGCGCAGCCAGCCGAGGAGCGCGGCATGGGCGCGCTGGCCATGATCGAGGACGGCTTGTTCGTGCGCTTCCCGAAGCCGGAAGTGTGCCTCGCGCTGCATTGCGATGCCGGGCTGCCTGTGGGCACCTTCGGCGTCACCAGTGGTCCGGCCACCGCGAGCACGGACACGGTGGACATTCTCGTCAAAGGCGTCGGCGGCCATGGAGCGATGCCCAACACGACCAAAGACCCCATCGTGCTCGCCTCGCAGATCGTGCTGGCCTTGCAAACCATCGACAGCCGCGAATTGCATCCGGTGGAGCCTGTCGTGATCACGGTGGGCAAGTTCAACGGCGGCACGAAGCACAACATCATCCCCGACAAGGTCGAACTCGGCCTCACCGTGCGCACCACCAGCCCCGAAACGCGAAACCAGGTGCTGGAGTCAATCAAACGCATCTGCCGCGGCCTCGGCATCGCCGCTGGTTTGCCGGAGAACCTGCTGCCTGAGATCAAGCTGACCGGACCCGGCACGCCATCCTTGTTCAATGATCCGGCGCTCACCGAACGCGTGAGCCAGGTCTGGGCCGATGCCTTTGGCAAAGCCAACATCATCGAACGCAAGGCCACGATGGCTGGCGAGGACTTCTCCCGCTACACGATGACCTCCGACAAGATTCCCGTCTTCCTCGCCTGGCTCGGCACCGTAGCGCCCGAAAAAGTCGAAAAGGCAAAGACGACAGGCGAAATCCTACCCAGCCTGCATTCGCCGTTCTACCGCCCCGAGGCAGCACCCTCCATCGCCGTGGGCGTCAAGGCGATGACCCTCGCGGTGATGAGTGAACTCAACCGTTGATCCTCATGAATCGCCGCGACACCCTTGCCCTCACACTCGCCGGATTGGGCCTGCCCATCCGCGCCCAATCCGCCACTTTTTCCACCATGCATAACGCCGCCCAGATCATCCAGACGCAAATCGACAACGGCACGCTGCATTCCGCCGTGCTGCATGTGCGTCGTGGCGATCAGGTGACGCAGCATGTCTTCGGCAAAGCAGAGCCGGATTCGATGTTCCTGCTCGGCTCGATCACCAAACCGCTCGCGGTGGCTCTGCCAGTGATGATTTTGGTGGATCGTGGTGAGCTGAAGCTCTCGGATCACGCGGTGAAATACCTGCCCGAGTTCAGCGAAGGCGCGCGGAAGGACATCACCGTCGAGCAACTGCTCACGCACACCTCCGGCTTGCCAGACCAGTTGGAGAACAACAGCGAACTGCGCGCGCATCACGCACCGCTGCCGGAATTCGTGAAAGGCGCGGTCCGCACGCCGCTGCTCTTCGCTCCGGGCACGAATTATCATTATCAAAGCATGGGCATCCTGCTCGCGGCGGAGATCGTGGAGCGCATCACGAAGACACCACTGCCCGAATTTCTGCAGCAGCACGTTTTCACGCCGGTCGGCATGTCACGCAGCGTTCTCGGCCTCGGCAAATTCAAGAAATCGGACATGGTGCCGATGCAGACCGAACACGCCGCGCCCGAGGCCGGAGCTGGTGATCCAAACGCCCGTGATTGGGACTGGAACAGCGATTACTGGCGGAATCTTGGCGCACCGTGGGGTGGCGCGCACAGCACGGCATCTGATGTGGCCGCCTTCCTGCGCAGTTTCCTGCATCCTGACGGCAAATTGCTGCTCGAGGCAACCGCACGGCTCATGATCCAGGATCACACGCCCACGCTCGAAGCGCATCGCGGCATCGGATTCATGGTCGGACCTGCGGGTCTTGGCAAAGGCTGTTCCGCCCGCGCTTTCGGCCATAGTGGCTCCACAGGCACCCTAGCCTGGGCTGATCCGGCCACCGACACCACCTTCGTGCTGCTCACCGCGCTGCCGAAAAACGTGTCCGGCTCGCTGATCCTGTATCCCGTGTCCGACCTGGTTTCGTCCCAGGCCTGATCACGCTGGATTTTGCCATGCTCAAAGTGGGAATATCCCATGCCTCCGCGTCGTACAGCCTGCAAGCCCACCACCATGAGCAAATCCCTCCTCTTCCTCTCCCTGGCCCCTCTGGCCGTTTTCGCCGCCGAACCGCCTGTCCCGGCCAAGATCGAGTTCAATCGCGATGTGCGGCCGATCTTGTCGGACAACTGCTTCTACTGCCACGGCAACGACCCGAAGCATCGCGAGGCCGATCTGCGGCTCGACATTCGTGAGGAAGCCATCACAGCGAAGGCTTTCGTACCGGGCAAGGTGACAGAAAGTGAGCTCGTGGCCCGCATCCTGACCGATGATGAGGATGATCTCATGCCGCCCCCGGATTCGCACAAGAAGCTGACGCAGCGGCAGAAGGACATCCTGAAAAAGTGGATCGAGCAGGGTGCAGCATATCAGCAGCACTGGGCGTATGAGAAACCGGTGAAAGCGGCGATCCCGGCGGGCAAAAACAGCGTGGATGTGCTGGTGCAGAAGCGTCTCGCTGAGATCGATCTCAAGCCGTCGCCGCAGGCGGACAAGCGCACGTTGATCCGCCGTGTGTATTTCGATCTGCTCGGCCTGCCGCCGAAGCCGGAAGAAGTGGCGGCATTTGAAAAGGACACGTCGCCCGACGCCTACGCGCAGATGGTGGATCGCGTGCTCAAGAACCCGCACTACGGCGAGCGCATGGCCATCGGCTGGCTCGATGTGGTGCGCTTCGCGGACACCATCGGCTACCACAGCGACAATCCGCACAACGTCTGGCCTTACCGCGATTACGTCATCAAAGCCTTCAACACGAACAAGCGCTTTGACCGTTTCACCATCGAGCAGATCGCCGGTGATTTGATGCCGGATGCGAATCAGGAGACCAAAGTCGGCTCCGCCTTCAACCGGCTGATCCTCAGCACCGAAGAAGGCGGCGCGCAGGCCAAAGACTACGAACAGCGCATGCTCACCGACCGCGTCCGCGCCGTCGGCAATGCGTGGATGGGCCAGACAACGGGCTGCGCGCAATGCCACGACCACAAGTTTGATCCTTTCAACCAGCGCGACTTCTATCAGCTCGGTGCCTTCTTCGCCGACATCAAAGAGCCGCTCATCGGCCGCCGAGAGACCGGCATGATGGTGCTCGATACCGAGGGCGAAAAGAAGCAGGCGGACATCGCCAAGCGTCTCGCCGCGCTTCAGGCTGATTTTGCCAAGCCGCGTCCCGAGCTCGCTCCGGCGCAGGCCGCGTGGGAAGCGAAGGCTCTCGAAGCCACCACCGCCAACAGCCTGTGGCAACCTTTGAAGCCGCTCACCGCCGCCTCCGTGAAAAAGAACGTGACGCTGAAGGCGGACAAAGACGGCATCGTGCGCGGCACGATCGACAAGAAACGCGAGGAACGAAAGCAGAACGACGGCACCGAAACCTACACGATCACCGCCAAGCTGCCGAAAGGCACCACCGGCATCCGCTTGGACGCCTTGAAGGAAAAATCGCCCGGCATCGGACTCGCCTCAAACGGCAACTTCGCCCTCAGCGAGGTCGCTTTGACCATCGGACGCAAAAACAAGGCGGAGAAGCTCCCCATCGCGCATGCTAGCGCCACCTTTGAGCAGCCAAACTTCCCCGCGAAGAACACCATCGACGGCATCGCCGACCAAAAGCTCAATGGCTGGGCCGTTCTCGGTGCCACCGGCGCGGATCAGTCGCTCTACCTCGAACTCGCCCAGCCACATGCCGACGCTGAGGCCCTGGTCACACTCACGCTGAGCTTTGCGCATGATGGCAATCACGAGATCGCCAACTTGCGGCTCAACTCCACCACCGCAGCCGCGCCCATCCGCGCACCGTCCATCGCTCTGCCCGCCAAGGAGATCGCCGACATCCTCAAAGCGCCCGCTGACAAACGCACCGCGCCGCAAAAACAAAAACTCGCCGAAGCCTACAAGCAGATCGCGCCCGAGCTCGCCGCTCTCCGCACCCAGCTCTCCACCACCGAAAAAGAAAAGGCCGATTTTGAAGCCGCTGCACCGAAGTGCATCGTCTCCATCAGCGACACGGCGAAGCGCACCGTGCGCATCCTGCCGCGTGGTGATTGGATGAACGAAAGCGGCGAAGTCGTGAAAGCCGCGCTGCCCGGCTACTTGCCGAAACCGAAGATCGAAGGCCGCGACCTCACGCGTCTCGACCTCGCGCAATGGCTCGTCTCCAAAGACAACCCGCTCACCGCCCGCACCGTGATGAACCGCCTGTGGAAGCAGTTCTTCGGCACCGGTTTGAGCAAGGTGCTCGATGATCTCGGCGCGCAGGGCGAGCCGCCGGTCAATCCCGCGCTGCTCGACTGGCTCGCCTGCGAGTTCATGGACAGCGGTTGGGACTTCCAGCACATGGTGCGCATCATCGTCAGCAGCGACACCTATAAGCAGGTCAGCATCTCCACCAAAGAACTCACCGCAGCCGATCCCTACAATCGGGAATGCGCCCGCCAGAGCACCTTCCGCCTCGATGCCGAAATTGTGCGCGACAACGCGCTCGCCATCTCCGGCCTGCTCGTGCCAAAAATCGGCGGCCCCAGCGTGAAGCCCTACCAGCCCGCCAAATACTGGGAAAACCTGAACTTCCCCACCCGCGAGTGGCAGAACGACAGCGGCGAGAGCCTGTATCGCCGCGGCATGTACACCTGGTGGCAGCGCAGCTTCCTGCATCCGTCGTTGGTCGCCTTCGACGCCCCCAGCCGCGAAGAATGCACCGCCGAGCGCAACCGCTCCAACATTCCGCAGCAGGCATTGGTGTTGCTGAATGATCCAACGTATGTCGAGTCCGCCCGCGCTTTCGCTGCCCGCATCCTCACCGAATGCAGCGGCGACACCACGCAGCGCATCACTTGGGCCTGCCAACAGGCCTTGCAGCGCCAGCCGAGTGCTGACGAGATGAAGACGATCTCCGCGCTCTTCACCAAACATCTTGCCGACTATCAAAAAGACCCCGCCGCTGCCGAAGCTCTGCTGAAAACCGGCGCGGCTCCCACGCCCGCGAATTTGAGCAAGAGCGAACTCGCCGCGTGGACGCACGTCGCGCGTGTGCTCATCAACCTGCACGAAACGATCACGCGGAGCTAAGCCATGAATTCGATTACTGCTCAAACTCGCCGCGCCTTCCTTGGCGGCGCTTCTCAGGGTCTCGGTGGCGTTGCTTTGGCTTCACTGATGAGCCCAGGGCTTCTTCACGCAGCTTCACGCGGTGTGCTTGGGACGTTGCCGTTGCCGCAGAAGGCGAAACGCGTCATCTGGCTCACCATGGCGGGCGGACCATCGCAGTTGGAGCTGTTTGATTACAAACCGAAGCTCGCGGAGATGGATGGCAAGCCAATGCCGGAGTCGTTCACGAAGGGGCAGCAGCTCGCGCAGCTCCAAGGGCAGAAACTCGTGTGCAAGGGGCCGATGTTTCGCTTCCAGAAATATGGGAAGTGCCAGATGGAGCTTTCTGAGTTGCTACCGCACATCGGCAGCGTCGCGGACGACATCTGTCTCGTGCGCTCGATGACGACGGACGCGATCAATCACGATCCGGCGCACATGTTCATGAACACCGGCACGCAGATCGCCGGACGGCCCAGCATGGGCTCGTGGGTGACGTATGGACTCGGCAGCGAGGCGGAAGATCTGCCGGGCTTCGTCGTGCTCAACTCCACCGGCAAAGGCCGCAACCCGCAGCCCATCTCTGCGCGACAGTGGAGCAGCGGCTTTTTGCCGTCGAAGTTCCAAGGCGTGCAGCTCCGCTCGCAGGGCGACCCTGTTTTGTATCTCACGAGTCCGAACGGCGTCACTCGTGAGCGCCAAGGTGCCGACGTGGCAGCGATCAACACGCTCAACAAACAACACGCCTCGCTTTGCGATGATCCCGAGATCGCCACACGCATCGCGCAGTATGAAATGGCCTTCCAAATGCAGGCCAGCGTGCCCGATTTGATGGACGTAAGTTCCGAAGGCCCCAAAACGCTCGAACTCTACGGCTGCACGCCCGGCGATGGCTCCTTCGCATCCAACTGCCTGCTAGCACGTCGTCTCGCCGAACGCGGCACGCGCTTCATCCAGCTCTACCATCGCGATTGGGACCACCACAGCTTGCTGAAGGAAGAACTGCCGCTACGTGCCAAAGAAGTCGATCGCGCCTGCATGGCGCTCATCACCGATCTCAAGCAGCGCGGCATGTTTGACGACACGCTCATCGTTTTCAGCGGCGAATTCGGCCGCACACCGATGGCGCAGGGCAACAAAGGCCCCATCGGTCGCGATCATCACAACAAAGCCATGTCCATGTGGCTCGCCGGAGCCGGCATTCAGCGCGGCATCACCTACGGAGCCACCGACGATCTCGGCTACGCCGCGCAGGAAAACATCACCACCGTCCACGACCTCCACGCCACCATGCTGCATCAACTCGGCATCCAGCACGACGCCTTCAGCTTCAAGTTCCAAGGACTTGATGCCAAGCTCACCGGCGTCGAAGGAGCCAAAGTCATCAAAAAGATTCTCTCATGAAAAACACCCTCCTATTCCTCGCCCTCGCGCTTCACGCGCAAGCCTTCGACATCACCGTCGCTGAAAAAGATCATGTCGCGGTCGCCAGCGGCAGCAAAGTCGTCGCCAAGCTCATGATGGCGAATGATCTCAGCACGCCGGAGAAGCATCACGAGACCTACAAGCCTTACATGCACGTTTTCAGTGCGGATGGCTCCACGCGGCTCACGAAAGGAGCGGGATTCAACTTCACGCATCATCGCGGCATCTTCCTCGGCTTCAGCAAGATCGCCTACAACGGCAAAACGTATGACCGCTGGCACATGAAGAAGGGCGACCAAGTCGTGACGAAGGTCGCACCGGGCGAAAACGCCTTCACTGCACACATCGACTGGCAAGGCGACACCACCGCGCCGTTTTTGACCGAGGAACGCCAGTTCAGCTTCACCACGCCCGCCAAGCCCTTCTACCTCGGCATCGAAATGAACAGCGCCATCAAAGCCGTCAACGGCGAGGCCGACATGAATGGCGATCCCGAGCACGCGGGAGCACAGTTCCGCCCGAGTGAGCTCGTGGACACGAAAACGACGACCTACATCTTCCCCGGTGAGAACATCGACGCCCACAAGGTGAAGGACCTGCCCTGGGCCGCGGAAATCTTCACGGTGGAAGGCAAAACCTTCACCGTCGTGATCCTCAATCATCCCGACAACCCGAAGGACACCGCTACCTCAGCCTACCGCGACTACGGCCGCTTCGGCATGTTCCCGAAAGGCAAGGCCAGCGCCGAATCGCCTTTCAAACTGTGCTACCAGTGGCTCATCGCCGAAGGCGATATCCGTGACGCCGCCGCCTTCCAAAACGCCTGGAATGCCTTCGCCAGCAAAACCGAGCCCGTGCCGCCGCTGACGATCAAGGCGTCGGAGCAGCCGAAGCCGAAAGCGAAGAAATAAAGCCCACTTGCCTATTGGCTGTCAGGAAGCATCATTCCCGCATGAACGCGACCGCCACATCGCCCAAAACTGCTGCCGATCTGGTCGGCACCTTCCGTACCTTTGGTGACTACGGCCCTGCTTATCAGGTCGTCAGCACGGTGAATGGACAAAAGGTGCATGTGGTTGTCGTGCAAACCGGCGAGGAGCTCGACTACCCCACGGAGCAGGCTTTGAACGACCCCGAGTCCCGCTGAAGCTATGTTCGCCATCGCTTTCGATCTCGTAGTTGCGGACGCGGCGCAGCATCATCCGCGTGGCGTGACGGCTGCTTACACCGACATCGGTGTCACGCTGAAGCGATTCAGCTTCGAGCGCATCCAGGGCAGTGTTTATGTCAGTGAGAATAACGACATGGCGAATCTCTTTGCCGCTCTCCTCGCATTGAAAGCGTTGCCCTGGTTTGCCAGCGTGGTTCGCGACATTCGCGGCTTCCGCATCGAGAACTGGAGCGACTTCACGCCCATCATCAAAGGCACGACTCCGTCTTGAAGTGAGTTGAGAGGACGCGAAGAACGTATTCGTTAATCGCCTCCCCCATGACGCGCCCCCTCATTGCTTTCATCTGTCTCTCGTTAACGCCACACGCACTGGCGGTGCATTCCAAGAACGCCGGGCCGGAGAAGGTCGAGCTGAAGTTTAAGCTGCCGCCGCCGAAGCCGCTGTCACCTGAAGAGGCGATGAAGACCTTCGCGGTCGAAAAAGGCTTTCGCATCGAGCTGGTGGCATCGGAACCGATGATCGAATCGCCGGTGGCGATGAGTTTTGATGATCAGGGGCGGCTCTATGTCTGCGAGATGCGCGGTTACATGCACGATCTGGCTGGCAGCACGGAAAAGGAGCCGACGGGACGTGTTTCGTTGCTCGAAGACACGGATGGCGATGGGCGCATGGACAAGGCGACGGCGTTTCTCGACAAGGTTGTCATGCCACGCGCGGTGATGGCGGTGAATGGTGGCGCGTTGATCGCGGTGCCGCCCCAGTTGCTCTTCTGCAAAGACACCGACGGCGACGGCGTGGCGGACGTGAAGGTCATTGTCGCGACGGACTTCGGTTCCTTCGGCGGACAGCCGGAGCACATGGCGAACTCGCCGGTGTGGGCGATGGACAACTCGATCTGGAGTGCCGGATACAGCTCGCGCCTGAAGCTGCGCGGCGGCGTGTGGCAAAAAGACGTGGGCCTCGGCCGCGGACAGTGGGGGCTCTGCCAGGACGATCACGGGCGGCTCTACTTCAACTACAACAGCGACATGCTGCGTGCCGATTTTCTGCCGACGGAGGCCTTTGCGCGGAATCCGCTGCTGCGAAATGCGACGAGCATCAATGCGAAGCTCGCTAGCGATCAGACGCTCTATGCCTCGCATCCCACGCCGGGTGTGAATCGCGGTTACGATGCGAAAACACTCAGCGCCGACGGTCGATTGACCCGACCCACAGGCACCTGCGGCGCACTCATTTATCGCGGCGACGCGTTTCCAGCCATGTATCGCGGCAACGCCTTCGTGCCGGAGCCTTGCGCGAATCTGGTGAAGCGTTTCACGATGAGCGAGGCCGATGGCGTCGTGAAGGCCACGAACACGGCCAAAGGCAGCGAATTCCTCACTTCCACCGACGAGCGCTTCCGTCCCGTGAACGCTCAGAACGGCCCCGATGGCGCCCTTTACCTTGTGGACATGTATCGCGGCATCATCCAGCACCAGAGCTTCCTCACGCACTACCTCATCGCGAACATCCAGGCGCGGAAACTCGAGCAGCCCTTCAACATGGGCCGCATCTGGCGCATCGTGCCGGAAGGCAGCACATCGAAGCCGGTGAAGGTCACGAAAGACGCGAAACTGCTTACGCATGCCAACGGCTGGGTGCGCGACACCGCGCAGCGACTCATCGTCGAGTCGGCGGATGCCTCCGCGGTGCCCGCGTTGAAGGAGTTGATGCAAAACGAGAGCGCCATTGCCCGCGAGCATGCGTTGTGGACCCTCGACGGTCTCGCCGCCATCACGCCTGACCTCGTGAAGACCGCGCTCGCCGACAAAAGCGAGCACGTCCGCGCCGCTGCGGCCCGTGTGGCACCTCGCGACTACGTTTTCGATCTCGCCGCTGAAAAGCATCCGCTCGTGCTCGCGAACATCGCCATCAAAACGTTCAACGAGGCCGCTTTGGCCCCGCTGCTCGTCACGCACGGCAAAAACGCTCTCATTCGCGAAGCGGCGCTCACCGGGCTGCGCGGCAAAGAGGCCGCGTTTGCCAAAATACTTGCTCAAACGCCCTCCGATGGCTCAAAAGCCGTCATCGGTGCTTTGGCCGAATTGACCGCCCTCGCCGGAAAAGCCGGTCCCATCGCCGAAATGCTCGAACTAGCCGCCAACTCGCCCGAAAACCGCGACACCATCCTCAAAGGCCTTTCAAAGTCGGACAGCAAATCAAAGACGGTGAAGCTCGTGTGGCTCGAAAAATCCCCACCGAAGCTCAAACTGCCCGCTGACCTCGAAAACCGACTCGTCTGGCCCGGCAAACCCGGCGCGCCGACCCCGCCCGTCATCAAACCGCTCACCGAGACGCAGACCGCGCTCTTCGAAAAAGGCAAAACCATCTACGCCACGCTCTGCGTCGCCTGCCATCAGCCCCACGGTTTCGGCCTCGACGGCCTCGCGCCACCGCTCGTCGATAGCGAATGGGTGCTCGGCAAGCCCGAGGTGCTCGCCCGCATCGTCATGCACGGCCTCGCCGGCCCTGTGAAGGTCAGCGGCCGCACCTACAACCTCGCCATGCCCCCGCTGCCCCAACTCACCGACGAAGACATCGCCGGCGTCCTCACCTACATCCGCCGCGAGTGGGAACACACCGCCAGCGCCGTCGAAACCGCCAACATCACGAAAATCCGCGAACAAGAGAAAGGGCGGCTGATGATGTGGACCGAGGAAGAGCTGAAAAAGATAAAGAAGTGACGGCGATACTTGTGCCCATGCGCCTCGTCCCTTTATCCCTCCTCATCAGCCTCTCCGCGCAGGCGAACCCCGCTGCATTTTTGGAGCAGCATTGCGTGAAGTGCCATGACGCGGAGGTACAGAAGGGCAATCTCGACCTCACGGCACTCAAGAGCGACGATTTGGCGGATGCGGAGAAGTTTGCGCGGTGGGTGAAGATTCATGACCGCATTCAGTCGGGTGAAATGCCGCCGAAGAAGGAGAAGCGGCCTGAGGTGGGCGCGGTCAATGCGGTGGTCGGCGAGCTGGCGAAGACGCTCGTCGAGGCTGAGCGCGAGCGCCTTGATCAGGCGAACCGCACAAGTGTGCGGCGGATGACGCGGGTGGAGTATGAGCACACGTTGCGGGATCTGTTTCACATGCCGGGGATCGCTTTACAGATGATGCTGCCGACGGACGGCAGTGCGCTGGGCTTTGATACGAATGCGGATGCGCTGGATGTGTCGCACGTCAATTTGTCGAAATACATCGAGGCGGCGGACAAGGTTCTCGACATGGCAATCGCGGTGCAGCCGGAGGCTCCGCCGGTGGAGTCGGTGCGGCTCTCGCTGGCGCGGAACTACATGCCGGACATCATGCTCATGGGTGGTGATGCGATGCTGTTCCGGGACAAGAAGATCGACCCCGAGTTCCCGCCTGCGGGTGAGTATGCGCACATCAATCAAGGGGCGCATGAGCAAATCGGCATGTTTGATCGCATGAGTAGCGTGGGCGTGTTCCGGCACGAGGATGAGTCATTCAGCTCCTACTTTCAGAAGTTCGTTGTCCTGCATCCGGGCATGTATCGCGCCAAGGCTTCGTTTTGGAGCCTGTGGTGGGATAAGGGCCAAATTTTGCCTGCTCGCGGTGTCGAAGCTGCGAGGCTCTCGGTGGTGCAGTTCAATGAGAATGGCCGTGGCGGCCAGCATCCGAGTTATGTGCTCGGTTATTACGATGCGCCGTCGCTGGAGTCGAAAATTCACGAACTGGAGCTGTGGATGAACCCGAAAGAGGCCTTTGGCTTCAACACCGCCTCGCTCGCGCCAGTGGTGCTGTATCGCGTGGGCACGTGGGGGCAGGTGAATCGCACGATGGGCTTCACCGGGCCGTGCATCGTGAGTGATTGGCTGGATGTGGAAGGGCCATTTCATGATGTGTGGCCGCCGCGCAGTCATCAGGTGCTCTTTGGGGAGCGGCAACTCACGGAGTTCAAACCAGCCGAGCAAAAGAACGTGCGTGCGCCGGTGCGAAAGCCGCTGAAACAGGAAGTCATCGGCGCGGACAACCGGCCCACGTCGATCTCAGGAATCTGGACCGTGCAGCCGGATGATGCGTTGGCGGAGGCGGATCAACGACTGGCGATTTTTCTTCCGAAGGCGTTTCGTCGTCCGGTCGAAGCGGCCACGCGCCAAGGTTATCTCGTGCTTATTGAGGCTCGATTGAAGGCAGGCGACTGCTTTGAAACGGCGATGCGTTTCGCCTACCGCACGGCGTTGTGCTCGCCAGACTTTTTGTATCACATCGAGCCTGCGGGGCAGTTGGATGACTTCGCGCTGGCTTCGAGGCTTTCGTATTGGCTGTGGAGATCGCAGCCGGATGACGAACTGAATGCGCTGGCGGCCCAAGGCGGCCTGCGAGATGCCAAAACGCTCACAACGCAGTTTGAGCGACTTTTGAAGGACAAGAAGTCGCAGCGCTTCATCGACGACTTCCTCGGCCAGTGGCTGAAGCTGCGCAGCATCGCGGCGAATGATCCAGACAAGAAGCTCTACCCCGAATTCAATCCCTACATGCAGGACTCGATGGTGGCAGAGACACGCGCTTACTTTCGCGAGTTGATCGAAAAGAACTACGATGCCGGATACTTGATCAAAAGCGACTTCGCCATGCTCAATGAGAAGCTCGCGGTGCTTTACGGCATCAAAGGCGTGAGCGGGCCGAAGATTCGGCGTGTGAAACTGCCGGACGGCTGCGAGCGCGGCGGGTTCCTCACGCAGGCTGCGGTTTTGAAGGTGACGGCGAATGGCACCACGACCTCGCCCGTGCCGCGTGGGGCCTTTGTGATGGCCCGCCTGCTCGGTCAGCCACCTGATCCGCCGCCGCCGAATGTGCCTGCGGTCGAGCCGGATGTGCAGGGTGCCACGACGATCCGCGAGATGTTGGACAAGCACCGCAACAACGCCGCGTGCGCCGGTTGCCACGCGAAGATCGATCCGCCCGGCTTTGCATTGGAGTCCTTCGACGTCATCGGCGGCTTCCGTGACCGCTACCGCTCGCTCAATGACAAAGGCGAGCCCGCGCCGCGTGGCAGCATCGATCCGAAGATCCCGATCAGCTTCCGCATCGGCCCGAAAGTGGATGCGACTGGCGCGATGGCTGATGGACGTGCTTTCCAAGACATCCGCGACTTCAAAGATCTCGTCAGCCAGGACAAGCACCGCCTGCTGCACAACCTCGCGCGACAGTTGCTCATCTACACGACGGGCCGCGACATCGCGTTCGGAGATCGCACCCAGCTGGAGGAGATCGTGACGCGTGCGGAGCAAAAGGGCGGCGGCATTCGAACGTTGATGATCGAAATCGCCCACAGCAGCCTGTTTCAAACCCGATGAGAATTTGCGCCACCCTACTTTGCCTCGCGCTCACCTCGCTGCATGCGGAGGAGATGACCGTGCGCGTCATCGGCATCAGCCACTCGGAGCGTGTGGCTGATTTTCATAAAATGATGGCCACGCTTCCGGAGCTGAAGCTCGTGAGCCTGGATGGTGACAAGGCGAGTGCGACGCTGAGCTACGATCCGTTGGTCCTGCTGGCCAAACCGAAGCCCAAGCCAGACGAACTCACGCCCGAGAACCTTTTGGAGCGCATCGACAACCTGATCGGCAAAGCCAGCGTGCGCACCTTCAGCGTGGTCAAGCCGACCGGCATCACGGACGACAAACTCACGAAGGTGGAGGTCCAAGTCGGCGTGCTGGACTGCAAAGGCTGCCGCTACGGAGCCTACATCGCCATCGCCAAGATCGAGGGCGTCGAGCGTGCCAGCGTGAACTCCGACAGCCGCACGCTCACCGCGTGGATCGATGCCACCAAGACGAACAAAGAAGCTATCGAAGCCGCGCTGAAGAAAGCGCGGGTCGAACTACCCGGACACAAATCATGAACATCAGCACCCAGAAGCATCTGTCCCGCCGCACGCTGCTGCGTGCCGCCGGAGCCACCATCGGCCTGCCATTTCTCGAAGCGATGCTGCCTTCCTTTGCACGCGCGGACGAGGTGCGGAAGCTGCCGCGTCGTCTCGTGGCCATTCAGACAAACATGGGCATCATCCCGCAGTATTTCTTTCCCGAGCAGGCGGGTGCGGACTACAAGCTCACCCCGTATCTGGAGAAGCTCTCCGCGCATCGGAAGCAGATGACGATCTTCTCCGGTTGCAGTCACCCCGGCGTCACCGGCGGCCACGCGGCGGAGAAATGCTTCCTCACCGGCACGCCGCATCCAGATCGCGGCGGCTTCCGCAACACGGTCTCGCTCGACCAGTTCGCCGCTGAGCACATCGGCAATGAAACGCGTTTTCCCTCGCTCAGCCTCGCCTGCAGCAACGAAGGCGGCCCCACGCTCAGCTACACCCGCAGCGGTGCGCCCGTGGCCCCGGACAAGAGCCCGAGGAAGCTCTTCGAGAAGCTCTTTGTTCAAGGCAAACCCGGTGAGGTCGAGGCCAACGTCGAGGCCTTGCGCCAAGGCCGCAGCATGCTCGACTTCGTGGGCGAGCAATCGAAGCGCCTGAGTAAAACCTTGTCCAAAAGCGATCAGCAGCGGCTCGACCAATACTTCACCAGCGTGCGTGAACTGGAGCAGCGCATGAGCAGCGCCGAGGCCTGGGAATACAAGCCGAAGCCCGTCGTGCAGGCGCAGCCACCGCAGGACATCGACGACGCAAAGGAGTTCGTCCAGCGCACACGACTCACGCTCGATGTGGTGAAACTGGCGCTGGAGACCGATAGCTCGCGGCTGATCACCTTCTTCATCGACACCACCGTCATCCACGCCATCACGCATCACGGCAATCGCCCCGAGGCACTCGCTGAACTCAGTGCGCACGAATCCGCCCAGTTCGGTGCCTTGAACGACTTCCTCACCCAACTCACCGCCGCCGAAGAAGGCGACCGCTCGCTGCTCGACAGCACCATGGTGCTCTACGGCACCTGCATGGGCAGCGCCAGCTCCCACAGCAATGTCAATCTACCCGCGCTGCTCGCCGGCGGCGACTTCAAGCACGGCCAGCACCTCGCTTTCGACAAAGTGAACAACTACCCGCTCACCAACCTCTACGTCTCCATCCTGCAACGCCTCGGCATCGAAGCCGGTGAGTTTTCCACCGGCAAAACGACGATGAAGGGGCTGGAGATGGCGTGAGGGCCGAAGAACAGCTACTTTCGCCCGTATTCACCCATCATGATCTCTCCTCTTCATCGCCGCGCCTTTCTTGGCAAAACGTCGCAAGGTCTCGGGGCCGTTGCGTTGGCTTCGTTGCTCAAACCGGCTGCCGCGGCGCCGATGCCTGGCGTTTTGACCAAGCTGCCGCTGCAGCAGAAGGCGAAGCGGGTGATCTGGCTGACGATGGCGGGCGGGCCGTCGCATTTGGAGACGTTCGATCCGAAACCGAAGCTGGCAGAGATGGATGGCAAGCCGATGCCGGAGTCGTTCACCAAGGGGCAGCAGCTCGCGCAGCTTCAAGGCAAGCCGCTGAACTGCTTCGGGCCGCAGCACAAGTTCGCAAAGTTCGGGAAGAACCAGATCGAGATCTGCGAGCTGTTTCCGCAGATTGGCAGTGTGATTGACGACATCTGCCTCATCCGCAGCATGACCACGGACGCGATCAATCACGATCCGGCCCACATGTTCATGAACACCGGTTCGCAAATCGCCGGACGGCCGAGCATGGGCTCGTGGATCACCTACGGCCTTGGCACCGAGGCGGCGGATTTGCCGGGGTTTGTCGTTTTGACCTCGCTGGGCCAAGGCGGGCAGAACCAGCCCATCGCCGCACGGCAGTGGAGCAGCGGCTTTCTACCCTCGAAATATCAAGGCGTGCAGCTTCGCGCCAAGGGCGACCCCGTGTTGTATCTCACGAACCCGAACGGTGTCACGCGGGATCGCCAGGGAGCCGATGTGGCGGCCATCAACGCACTCAACAAGCAGCACGACGCCCTCGTCGATGATCCCGAGATCGCCACACGCATCGCGCAGTACGAGATGGCCTTCCAGATGCAGGCCAGCGTGCCCGATTTGATGGACGTGAGTGCTGAAGGAGCCAAAACGCTCGAACTGTACGGCTGCCAGCCCGGAGATGGCTCCTTCGCCTCAAACTGCCTTCTCGCGCGTCGTCTCGCCGAACGGGGCACGCGCTTTATCCAGCTCTATCACAAGGACTGGGACCATCACGGCGGCGTGAAGCTGGGCGTGGAGCAGAAAGCGAAGGAAATCGACCGCGCGTGCATGGCGCTCATCACCGATCTCAAGCAGCGCGGGATGCTCGACGAAACGCTCATCGTCTGGGCCGGTGAATTCGGTCGCACGCCGATGTCCCAGGGCGGCAGCGGTCGCGACCATCATAACAAGGCGATGTCCGTGTGGATGGCGGGCGCAGGAATCCAAGGCGGCATCGTCCACGGTGCCACTGACGACCTCGGCTACGCCGCCGTGGAAAAAATCACCACCGTTCACGATTTGCACGCCACCATGCTGCATCAACTCGGCATCAAGCACGACGCCTTCAGCTTCAAGTTTCAGGGCCTCGACGCGCGCTTGAGTGGCGTGGAGGGCGCGAAGGTGATCAAGGACATCCTGGCGTGAGTTTCCGCACCATCGAGTTTTCCGACGCCGCACTGCTCGGCGACGGCATTCATCACGTCACGGACCGCTACTTCCGAATCACTCGCGCTTTGTCGGTGTAGAAGACCATCGGCAGGCTCAGGTTTTCTTTTTCACCCACTGGCATGCCGACGAGCGGAATCGGAATTTTGAAGGGAAACTCGGGACTCGGGGAGAAATCCCGGTCAAAGGCGAGCATCGGGCCGCGGATGATGAGATCGCGCCATTCAGAATACGGGCCGGTATAGACATCGGTAATGCGCTCGACCTTGGCGGAAACAGGTGTCATGACGAAACCGGCGAGTTTCGCACCCCGTTGCTCGGCCTTCGTCTTCATGAGTTCGTAGTCGGCACGTTGAGTTGGAAGGTTCACACAGGGCACATCGCCATACCAGGCGACGAAAGCGGGCGAGTCGGAGATGACGAACTCATCTTTCTCCATGAGCAGGCGCAGGATGTAGGCGCGCTCCGGCAGGAACGGCGGCCAGTGCGGCGGGATCTTGCCGCCCATGGTGAGACCAAACTTCATCAGCACCGGCAGATTCACTGCCATCGGCAACGCGGTGATGATCAGCGCGACGATGGGAGCGCCCCAGCGTGCCATGAACTCGCCGCTTATTTGAAAACGCGACCACAGCACCACGAGCATCGCCGCGCCAAAGGTGCTCATCGCCGGCACGAGCACGATGTACAGGGCGTTGTCATCCTTGTCCTTGTCTGCGAGGCCGAGAAAACCCATGCCAAGCGTCACGAGGACAAACACAACAGCCAGCATCCAGCAGGCGGAGGCGGCGTCCGCCTTGCGGAAACGATGCATGAGCGCGAGGAAAAACAGCAACGCAGGCACGACATAGCCGAGGTGCGCGATGAGCAGCGCGAACTGATCCTGCCAGCAGAGGCCGATACGGCGCAGCAGGTCATCCACCTGAAGCAGCGGCACGGCAGGCGTGAAATCACGCAGCAGAGAATCATGAGCCACGGCGGAGGATTGCGCCTGGAACAGCGCCTTGATGCCGCCAAGCGGGTCGCCGCAGAGCTGCATGTTCCACCAGCCCCAGGCCACGAGCGCGAGCGCCGGAAACAAGGCCACCAGAATCACCCCCGCGCGCCCACGCGGCAGAAACACCGCCACGCCGATGAGAACGCCCAACACGATCCACAGCGCCATCCAATGCGTGAGCACCATGAGCGCGCACACCATGCCTAGCAGCGCCTGAATCAGCAGCGTGCCGCGATTCTCAACCGCACGACCCGCCACCGAGGCATACAAGCGGAACGCGAGCGCAAACAGCGGCAACAGCAACGCCCGTGGTGATCCGCTGACCATCAGCTCCCACGCAGGCTCACACACCAGCAGGGCGATGGCGGCGATGGCGGCGACTTGCTCGTCAAACAACCGCCGTGCGGCTCCGTGCGTGAGAAAAATCGTCAGCAGATACCATGTGACGCCGAAACAGGCTATTACGCGGTCGAGCAGGAAAACCGCGCCGCCTGTCACCGGATCATAAACCTGCCACGGCTTCATGAAGCGAAACGCCACCGACCACAGCAACGGCTGGAGAGGAGGCTGGACAGTCTCCGGTACCGCGAGCGGCACGGGTTTTTTCTGCGCCGCTTCCAACTGCGCCCAGGCGTACGGCTGCACGACATGCGTCTGATACGAACCTGTGCGGGCGATCTGCCGCGCGAGTTGCGCCTGGTTCATGCCCTCCGCGCTGTTCAGGCCGCGAAATGTCACAAACACATGCAGCAGCGCCATGACGAGGGCGGCGGCATAAAACACCAGTCGAAGCAGCGCACCGGGGCCGGAGGAGTTGGGAGACATGCCTTTTACATTCCACAGTCAGGGCCTGCGTGCCAAGAACGATCTCACTGCCTTACTGATGCGATTCAAAGATCACCCCCGCACACCCACTCTTTCCCTCCGTGCCCACGCAGCGCCAGTGCCAGCGCACCGAAGGCTTCACGAACGAACCCAGCTCGCCCTCCAGAATGCGGAACTGCCCCAGCAGCTCTCCGCCATCCCGCACCACGAGCGAACGTGCCGCCACTGTGCCGGAGAGCGTGCCGCCGGCCTCCAGCATCACCGGCCCCTCGCACACAAAATCACCCGAGGCATGGCCGGAGATCGTGATCGTGCGCGCCCGCACCTCCTGTAAAAACGTCACCTCGCAGCCTGCGGCCACTTCGAGGCGGTCACAGACCACGAAATCGGCAATGAGCCCGTCCATGTCAATCGTGCGCGAGGGCAGTTCCAGCGTCTCCTGCTCGATGCGGCGGAGCTTTTTCGCGCAGACCGGGCACGAAGGTGTGGAAAAATCACCCGCTGTGGTGACAACGAAGAGAAAGTCACTCTTGTCCCCCGGCAGCGCACGCACCGCGGCCTCAAGGCCCGCCGCATCCACCGCCTCGATGCGCAGCTCCTGTGCCATGCGCAACGCCGCCGGGCTGAAGCCCGCAGGCGCGATCAAGATGCCGCGTGTGTCGCGCGCAGTGCGCACCTCCTGCGCAAAACGCTGCACCGTCTCCGGCGTGGCGCCCCACTCGTTCCACGGTGCGATCTTGACCATCGCACGCCGTGGTTTGGCTGACTTCGGCTGCTCGATCATTCCAAACAGCACCGCCCCGTCTGGCATGACGCACGATCTGGCCAGCTCACAGCCCGCCTCCGCCGCAATCGAACGCGCCAGTTCGGACAGTCGCGCCCAGTCCAGGCTCGCGATCAGTTCCGGCGACCACCCGCCCAGCCGGTCCACCTCACCGCTGCGCCGCAGTGAGAAACCAGCTTCTTCGAGAGTGACGAAAGGATCGAGCATGGGCTGGATGACTGGAAACTAGATACTGGTTGCTGGATGGCGAGTCATTGGCGGTACCAAAGCCGCACTCATCCAATAATCCACCACTCCATTCATCCAGTATCCAGAATCGAGCATCCAGTGATCGCCCTTGCCGCATCTCCAAAACCTTGTTTCTTCCGCGCCTCATGTCGAAGGCTGCCAAATCAGAAGAAACCAAGTTTTTCCACACCGGAAGCGCGAAAGAACCGTTCGTGTTTGCCTCCGGCGACCAACTGCCCGGCATCACGGTGGCTTACGAGACCTACGGAAAGCTGAACGCCGCCAAATCGAACGCCATCCTGCTGTTCCACGCTCTGTCCGGCAGCCAGCATGCCGCCGGCATCACGAAGGAAGTCGCCGGCACCGATGAACGCTGGACGGAGGACATCCACACCGGCTGGTGGGATCTCTTCATCGGCCCGGACAAGGCGCTGGACACGAAACGCTACTTCATCATCTGCGCAAACTACCTCGGCGGCTGCTACGGCTCCAGTGGCCCCGCTTCCATCAATCCCGCCACCGGCAAGCCCTACGGCAGCAGCTTTCCAGCGGTGCGCACCAGCGATGTCGTGCAGTCGCAGCTCGCCCTGCTCGATCATCTCGGCATCAAAAAGCTGCATGCCGTCATGGGCTCCTCCGTGGGCGGCCTGCTCGCCATCAATCTCGCCACGCTGCATCCCGAGCGCGTCAAACTCGTCGTTCCCATCGCCAGCGGCTGCCGCACCACGGTTCTGACACGCCTCACGTTGTTCGAGCAGGTGCTCGCCATTGAAAACGATCCGCATTTCCAAGGCGGTGACTATTACGAGGGCAAAGCACCCGAATACGGCCTCGCCCTCGCCCGCATGATCAGCCACAAGACCTTCGTGCATCTCGACGCCATCGAACGCCGAGCGCGGCAGGATTTGAAGCACGGCGGAGACTCACTCTCGTGGTATCGCGTGCAGCACAACGTGGAGAGCTACATGCTGCACCAGGGCAAAAAATTTGTGAAGCGCTTCGATGCGAACACCTACCTGCGCATCGCCGACATGTGGCTGCGCTACGATCCGCTGGGAGATGCGGGTGTGACATCCTACCAGGAGCTGTTCGCCCGCAGCGCCGCCGCCGGGCAGCACTACCTCGTCTTCAGCATCGACAGCGACTTCTGCTTCTACCCCGAGGAGCAGGCCGAGCTCGTCAGCCATCTTGAAAAAGCAGAGGTATCGAACATGCACATCACCGTGCACTCCGACAAAGGCCACGACTCCTTCCTGCTCGAACCCCAGCTCTACACCCCGCATCTCTCCTTCACCCTCGACGGCCGCTGGAACAAAAGCTCCGTCGATCGTCCCGTGCAGGAGGTGGAGTGACGGCGCGCGATGTCAGGGAGCTGGTGGCAGTTCGCCGCCCAAACCTGCGCCGGCGAGTTTCTGCGCCGCGTCGATCCCAGGCTGGGCGTGCTGATTGGAAAACGCCTGATACATGCAGAAAAAACACACGGTGCCGTAAGCGGCAGTGATGTCGAAGACGACACCAAAAGCGGCGTCCACCACCCAGAAATCTGGAATGATCTCCAGAACCGAAAGCACGACGAGCAAGACGATGGGAACGCCGACAATGAGCATCAGGATGAGCAGAAGGCCGGTGACCTGCCAGTAGCGGCCCTGCGTGAGCCGCTGGCAGCGGCTCATGGCGGCGCTGCCAGACAGACGCTCGCAGACGGCCACGCTGTCCACCAACACCAGCCTGGGATAAAGATAGAAAAACGGCACCACCAGCAGGAGAAAGGAAAGCACGAGCAGCAGGCCGGTGAGGAAGCGCGTCCACCACATCCGCGGCCACGCCTTCAAGCCTGCGACGAATGCCTGGCCGATGCTGACGGGAGCGCCTGAGCTGTGATGCAGCGCCAGATGAATCACCCCGGCGGTGGCGATGATGCCGAAGAAGTTTTCGAGGAGCTGGGCGAACTTGAAGGACTTGCGAAAATCGTCCTCGCCGAAGACAAAAGCATCCATGTAACAGCTCAGCAGCTCGCAGGGAACCCAGATCAGCATGATCGTGACCGCGATCTGCACGAATCGCTCGCGGAAAATCCTCCATGCGCGTGACATGATGGCACCGATTCGGAGCGGATCACCGGGCTGGACAACGATCTCGGCTGCAGGCGGGGCGTAGGGATTGGTGAAGTCACTCATGGGAAAAACAGTCTGCATCAATGGATGGAGGAATGCCGGGGAAAATGCCATGCGAGTCTGAACACAGCATGCGGCTGTTTCATTTCGCAGCATCTCGTCCTGTGCAAGCTTCAAATCGCGGCTAACACTGCCGGAACACCTTTGTCCCCAAACATGGAAATGCAGCTCACCTTCCTCGGCACCGGCACGTCCGTCGGCATTCCGGTGATTGGTTGTGACTGCGCGGTGTGCCGCAGCACGGACCCGAAGGACAAGCGGCTGCGCAGCTCGGTTTACCTCCAGACACCCGAGGCCGCGTGGGTCGTCGATACGGCGCCTGATTTCCGCATGCAGTGCCTGCGCGAAAACATCCGCCAGCTCGATGCGGCAATCTTCACGCATCCGCACATGGATCATCTCACCGGCTTCGACGATCTGCGGCGGTTCACGGTCGATGCCGATCATTTCATGCCGGTCTACGGCACGCCGGAATGCCTCGCCGTGCTGGAGCGCATGTTCATCTATGCCTTCAACGGCGAGAACCGCTACCGTGGCTACTTGAAGCCGTTTCCGAAACCGATCCACGGCCCGTTTCATATCGGTGAGACCACCATCACTCCCCTGCCCGTCCAGCACGGCAAGGTCGAGACCATTGGCTTTCTCTTCTCACGCGGTGGCAAAAAACTCTGCGCTTACATCCCGGATTGCAAAACGCTGCTGCCGCAGTCGATCGAAGCATTGCGCGGTGTCGATACGCTCATCATCGATGCCCTGCGCCACACACCGCATCCCACCCACATGAACTTTGAGGAAACTCTGGCCGTGTGGCGCGAACTCCAGCCGCGCCAGACTTGGTTCACGCATATTCAATGCGAGATCATGCACGCGGTCGAAGATCCCAAACTCCCGCCCGGCGTGAACATCGCCTACGACGGACTGAGGCTGGAATGGGCGTGATCTGACCATTTTCATGCACCTGAGCTGACGAGGCGAACAATGACGAAACCAGAATGACGAATGACTAAGGAAACCCGAATGACGAAGCCCGAGATCAAAAGCATGGCTGATGTTCGACGCCCACGTTTCGGCATTGAGTCTTCGTCATTCGTTCGTCATTCATCATTCGTCATTCGTCATTTTTTTGCCGTCTTCGCACTGATCATTCTGAGCCACTCGGCACATGCCCAGATCATGGCCGAATGGGACGCCGCCGCTGAAACCGCCGTCGTCTTCAATCCTGACTTCCCCGGCTCCTCCGAACTCGCCAATTATTACGCGGAGAAACGCCACATCCCCAAAGAGCGCCTCATTGGCCTGCGCTGCTCGCAGGAGGACTCCATGTCACGCGGCGAGTTCGACTCACAACTGCGGCAGCCTTTGCTCAAGCTTTTCGAATCGAATCACTGGTGGATCGCCGCGCCGCCCGCGCCCGGCAAACCACTCACGGGCGACGGCATCCGCTCTCCCTTGGCCCAGTCTTCGCGTGTTCGAGTGCTCGTGCTCATGCGCGGCGTGCCATTTCAAATCCGACGCGGTCCGCCCAATCCCAAACAGTCCGAAGAGGACGAGGCCAGCGTCGATTCCGAACTCACCGTGCTCGGACTCAACCATCCGCCGGCCAAAGGCGGCATGCGCAATCCTTACTTCGACCAGCAGGCGCGCTTCCCGCATTTTCAAGGCTCCACCGGCCTGCTGATCGTCGGCCGGCTCGACGGCCCCGATGATCCAACCGTGAAACGCATGATCGATGACGCGATCCATGCCGAACAAACCGGCCTGCTCGGCCGAGCGGTCATCGATCTCGCCCAAAAAGCCGGCGCGTATCAGGAGGGCGAGGGATGGCTTCAGAGCAGCGCCGACTCTTTTCGCCGGGCAGGCATTCCCGTGTTCATTGACCGCTCCGAGAAGGTGCTGCTCGATGCGTGGCCGCTGCCGGACACGATCCTCTATTTCGGCTGGTACACCGATCACATCACCGGCGCGCTGGCCTCGCCCACGTTTCGTTTCAAGCGCGGTGCCATCGCCTGCCACCTGCATTCGTTCAGTGCCAGCATCATCCGTTCTCATGACAAGGCCTGGGCCGGTCCGCTGCTCTCGAAAGGCGCCGCCGTGACCTTTGGCAATGTGTTTGAGCCTTATCTCTCGCTCACGTTGCACTTCGACATCTTCAACAAGCGACTCCTCGAAGGCTACACCGTCGGCGAGGCCGCGTGGAATGCCACGCCCGCGCTTTCCTGGATGAACGTGGTGCTCGGTGACCCGCTGTATCGTCCGTTTGGCAAAGGCACCGGCGCGAAACTCGGCGAGGGAGCAGATCGTGACTACGCTCTCTATCAAGGCATGGTGCAGCGCATGGCGGCGGACACGGACGCCCGCATCAAGACCGCCCTCACCGAACTCGCCGAGAAACGTAAAAAACTGCGCCTGCTGGAACTCACCGCGCTGATGTCCGCGCTCCAGTCGAAACATCCTGAGGCCATCGATCTCCTCGAACACGCCGGATTTGCCACCCGGGACGTCGCCGATCTGCTGCGCCTGCAATTGTACCGTGCCGAGATGCTCCGCCGCGCCGAAAAAGCCGATGACGCCCGCAGACTGCTGCGTGAAGTGCTCAAAGACGACGCCTACAAGAATCAACCGGCCCTGCCCGCCGCCGAGGCCCTGCTGCAGGACATGGGCGGGTGACGCGTTGGGTCATTTTACGGCACCGGAGCCGTGAGCAGGTAATTCCACACCGGCTCAAACTCTCTCTGTGTCAGCACCGCGCCGTGAATTTTTTTCATTTCCATGTCAGGGAGCTGCTTGTTCGTCAGCAGCACATGCGCACCGCCGAACGGCGGCTGCGCACCATCCACCAGCGCTTTTTTCGAGTCATCGAAACCCAGCAGCCGCAGGATTTCCCACTGCTGCTCCGGTGTGCAGGCCCCTTGTTTGTCCTGCGCATGGTTGAAGGCGAAATAGCGCATCAACGGTGTCTTTTGCGGCGGTCCGTAAAACTTCGCCGGCCCTTGCAGCCTCACGCTGTAGTCCTTCGGCGATCCAAACATGAGCACCCGTGCCACGAGGTGCTGCTTCGCGATCATCGCCGCATGTCCGCCGCCCTGCGACTGCCCTGAAACGGCGATCTTTGACCACAAAATCGTCTCGCCATCCAAAAACTGGCCCCAGCCCTGCCGGGGGCGCTTCTTCGCGAGATGCTGGATGACTTTCGTCAGACGGTTGAAGACGGAATCCGTCACCGACACCTGCACATGTGGGGACAAATCCTTGCCGGTGAGAATTTCCATGCGGAACCTGCCATAAGACGTCGGGTCTTCATCATTGCGACAGACCTGCTGCGCGGCGATGTCGCACGGATACATCAGCGAGACGACATGGTAGCCGCAGGCCGCCGCCGTCTGACGAAAGGCGGTCGCACCGCTGCCGCTCTCCGCGTTCGTGCCCGGCAAAAACAGCAGCAGCTCGCCGCGTGGCGTGGCCGTCGGCTCGATGCATGAATGCGGGCCGTTGAACTGCTGAATGGCCGGGTCCGTCAGACTCGGCAGCACCGCCATCGGCTTGCCTGTGTTCGGCTGCTGCGCCCAGGCAGCCTGCGTGATCAATACCAGCGTGACAAGAACTATCCGTGCGTTCATGCGGCCATTCCAGCAAGCTCCCGCCACCAAGTCAATGCCACCCGTTCAAAATGGCGAGTATCCTAAAATGGCAGTTCATGCTAAAAGCCAGGCGACATCACCCGTTTGATCGGAGCTGCCAAATCACACCACCACCATGAAGAACACCACGTTTGTATTGTTTTCCCTCTGCCTTGCTCTGTCCGTGCAGGCCGAAATCCGCATCTGGAAGGACGCTTCAGGCGCCCATGAGATCAAAGCCGAGCTCGTCGGCGTGCAGGCAGGCAAGGTCACGCTGAAGCGCGAGAACGGCACCACCATCACCCTGCCCATCACCAACCTCAGCAAAGCCGATCAAGCGCTGCTCGGTGGTGGATCAGGCGGCAGCGGTGCTGCCGCAGGTGAGTGGCCGCAGTGGCGCGGCCCGAATCGCGATGATGTCTCGAAGGAGACAGGCTTGCTTAAAAAATGGCCCTCTGAAGGTCCGAAGCGCGCGTGGGTGAGCGAGGAAGCCGGTCTCGGTTATTCAGGCTTCGCCATCGCGGGTGGCAAACTTTACACCATGGGCCTTTTCGACGCCGAGGAGAAGGTCGTCTGCCTCGACACCGCCACCGGCAAGAAACTGTGGGACTCGTTTGTTGGCGCCATTTACCAAAACCAGTGGGGTAACGGCCCACGCTGCACGCCGACTGTGACAGGCGGCAAGGTGTATGCCATCGGCGGCAACGGCGACCTCGTGTGTCTCGACGCCGCCACGGGGAAACAGGACTGGACAAAAAGCCTCACGAAGGATCTCGGCGGCGAGCTGCAAAAATGGGGCTACACGGAGTCTCCGCTGGTGGACGGTGAGCTTGTCATCGTCACGCCCGGCGGGCCGAAGGGTGCCATCGCCGCGCTGAGCACGAAGACCGGCAAGGTCGAGTGGCAGACCAACGACGTGACAGAGAACGCCCAGTACTCCTCCATCATCCCCATCGACCACAACGGCCAGCGCCAGTATGTTCAACTCTTGATGAAGACCATTCTGGGTGTTTCCAAGGACGGCAAAGTGCTGTGGAAAAGTGATTTCCCAGGCGAGGTGGCGGTCATTCCGACACCGATCTATAATGGGGGGCAGATCTATGTCGCCGCCGGTTACGGCGTCGGCTGCAAGGCGGTGAAACTCGGCTCCGGCAGCGTGGAGGAGGTTTACTCCAACAAGAACATGATCAATCACCACGGCGGTGTCATCCTGATCGACGGTCTGCTTTATGGCTTCTGCGAAGGTCGCCCAGGTAACTGGACCTGCCAGGATTTCAAGACCGGCGAGGTCGTGTGGCAAGATCCGGGCATCGGCAAAGGTGCTGTGGCTTATGCCGATGGCATGCTCTACTGCCAGGCTGAAAAAGATGGCACCATCGCCCTGGTGGAGGCCTCCAAGAAAGGCTGGAACATGGTCAGCAGCTTCAAGCTCGAAGCCCAGACTTCCCAGCGCGCCAAAGACGGCCGCATCTGGACGCATCCCGTCGTGGTCGGCGGCAAGCTCTACCTGCGCGACCAGGAGTTCATCTCCTGCTACGACGTGAAGGGCTGAGGATTCCATGTTCCCGCATTTCGGAGGCAGGTCCGCAAGGCACCTCGAATGCAGGGAACTCTCGAAAGACGGCTTCCACTTTCACCAACTTCATCATCATGATGCACCGTATCCCAATACGCATGTGCTTGTTGAGTCTGCTGGTGACCTCGAACTTTGTGTTCGCCCAAGTGGAAGTCGTTGTAGAGACGAACAGGCCATTTCATCTGCTGACAGAATACTTCAGGAGGAGCGCTGACGTTTTGAAGTCGGAATTTGAGGCCAACGTGGTGTCGGCATTGAGTTCTCGGCTCACAGGGAACGAGGCCCCGCGTTACAGTCTCAGTCCTGCATTCCAACGCGGTGCCCAAAAGACTTCGCTTTTTCTGAAAACGGGAAACACAACAAGCTCACCGTTTAGATTGGTCTATCGCGAGGACGTGAAAATCGCCCGAGTGGGGTCAGACAAAGATCGAAGTCGCGGCACGATTACTGAAACAGGGCCTTTCGGCACCAGCTTTAAAGGCGGCACCGAAACAACTTCTGAAATTAACTTTCATGTGCGTGGCCGGATCGTCTTCAGTCTGTACAAGTTCAGTGGGGCAGGTTATCAGATCATCAAAACTTGGGAAGGCCTGGCTGAAGATCAAACCACGTTCAAAATGTCAGCGGCCCGGGAGGTTAAAAAGCCATCGGGCCAGGTTGGAGTCGCTTTTCAGACTGGCGTCAATGAAGGCAGACTACTGTGGCCGTTGCCTCTCGATGGCATCTTTTGGAAAGGGCTTGTTGAAATTAAACCCGAGACAGGAAAGTGGGATGCAGCGAAGAAGAGCGCCACTCACACCCTTCAGGTCAAAAACTTATCTCCTTGGCCGCTGGCAGGTCTTCAAACAGAGCTTCGATGGAATCAGAGGCAACGAAACACCTATGCAAGCAATGCCTACGGCAGTTCAACCGTCCTCAGCGAAAACATCCGAATAGCCCCAAACACGTCTCTCGCGCTCCCAGCCGAGTGCAAATCCAGGGAGGACGTGGAAGTCGTGGGGTTCACCAAGCTCGAGGTGCGGACTGCAATCTGCCTTTTTGACATTGGCATGCCATGAGCAAGAGGAGTTAGTGCCTCTTGCAAAACCTCAGGTACTCGGGCCATTCTTGGCCCGTGAGGAGGCCTGGGGGCAGGATCCGGGCATCGGCAAAGGCGCGGTGACCTGCGCGACCCGGAGTTCATCTCCTGCTACGACGTGAAGGGCTGAGGATTCCATGCTCCCACATTTCAGAAGCAGGGCCGCGAGGCTCTGCCTCTTTTTTCTTCCCGGCAACCACTTGACCTGCTTTCATCTGGCCAAGTTGGATGGGCCTACGGAATACTCGGAAGCCTGAATCTTGAGGCTTGGATTCCGTGTGTTCCGCAGGCCCTCCCAATTTTTTCATCTTCCCTGTAACCGCCCCCTCTGCTTTCATTAGTTCCAGGTAGAACATCATGAACGCAGAACCTTCTACTCCCGAAAACGATGCCCAACTCAGCGGCCTGGGCCGGGCGCTGCTGGAAACCGGAGGCAGCAAGCCTTCTTCCGGCCCCTGGGTGCCACCGACCGCTGAAGAACTCGGCAAGCTGCTCCTTGACTACGAGATCGTGAAGATGCTGGGCCGCGGCGGCATGGGCGCGGTTTACATGGGGCGACAAAAGTCCCTCGACCGCCCCGTCGCCATCAAGATTCTCTCCACCGTGCTGGAGGATGCCGACTCCAGCTTCGCCGAACGCTTCAAAAACGAGGCGCGGGCGATGGGCAAGCTGAACCATCCCGGCATCGTCGGCGTGTATGACTTTGGCGAGACTGCGGACGGCTTGCTCTACATCGTCATGGAGTTCGTTGAAGGCACCGATGTGGCGCGGATGATCGCCAAGGAGGGCCGTCTGCACACGGATCATGCGATGGCGATCACCGCGCATGTGTGCGATGCCCTTGGCTACGCGCACGAGCGCGGCATCATCCACCGGGACATCAAGCCGGCGAACATCATGGTGGGCTACGACGGCGTGGTGAAGGTGGCCGACTTCGGCCTGGCGAAGATGACGCACAGCAACGCTTCCGGCCTCACCCAAAGCGGCATGGCGATGGGGACGCTGCACTACATGGCACCCGAGGCGCTGATGCTCGGCAGCTCTGTGGATCATCGCGCCGACATCTACGCGGTGGGCGTGATGCTCTACCAGATGCTCACCGGCAAGATCCCGCAGGGCATGTTCAAGCTGCCCAGCCTGCAAATCGCCGGCCTCGATCCGCGCTACGACGGCATCATCACGAAGGCCATCATGGAGGACCGCGAGGCGCGGTATCAAAAAGTCGGCGAAATGCGCCATGACCTTGACGGCATCCTTACGCAGCCGGTGGCGAAGGTGGAGCCTGAAGTTTCCCAAGCTCCCGCCGCTTTGCCCACCCAAGCACGGCCACAGCGCCCTGGCGGCCAGCCGTATCGTCCGCAGCAGCCAGTCATGCAGCCTGCGGAAAAAAAGTCGGGCGGCTGGCTGATCTGGGCCGTGTTGGGCGTGATTACACTCGGCGGGGGCTATGTGTGGATGAACCTCAACAGCCCGGCTCAACAAACATCGGCCAGTGAACCCCCAGCGCCCGCTCCGACGCAAGCACCCACATCCGCACCGGTCGTTTCGACCGTGACGATTCCCTCCACGCCAGCCAGCACACCTCCCGCCACACCGACAGTTATTCCAACTTCACCCAAAGCAGCGGTGGTGCGCAAACCCTGGCCCGCCGGGTCGAATTTCCGCAGTGCGGGACGCTTTCGCGCGTGGTCATCCGTCACGAATGACTCGAAGCTGGATCTGACCAAACTCCAGGGCGTGGACGATGCGGTGCAGGTCTATGTGAACTCCAACGGCTGGCTCGTCCTGCGCCGGACGGGAGATGTGATCAGCAACCTCAACGGTGCGGACGGGCTGAAGGACATCAAGCGCGTCTGCCGTGGCAACGCAGATGACTTTGCTCTCATCAACCGCGCAGGAGGCGTGATCCCTTTTCCTCAGCGCACCGACCCCGCCAACCGGATTCCTGACGGACTGGGACCGGTCAAGGATGTCTATATTTCCAGTTTCCGCCAGGTCGCCATCCTCGAAGACGGCAGCCTCGTGGCCTGGGGAACCGCCCATGACGGCATCGACACCCCGGGCAACGGAGAGTGGAAAGACAAACCCGTCCTGCCGCCTGGACGAAAGACAGTCGCAATGTCGAACACAACTGCGGCGATGGGATTGAGAACGGATGATGGGAAAATACTGCGTTGGGGCGACAACGGCGGATTCGGCAGATCCCAGGGCAAATTCGACGCGGACCCCGGAACCCCGTTTCTCATGAACGGCATGGCGCTCTATGCCGTCCCGAAGACAGACGGCCCCATCCTCGTCGCAAACTGGCGGGGCAACGATCCTGCCACTCCCTTTGCCGACGACATTCGCGGGCGTGATTTCATCCCGGCAAACATTGGAGGAAAACACATCGTCCTGCTTGATCTCGACGGGCGGCTCGTGCTCGATCCGATGTGTCCGGACCGCAGTATCACGGCCGCGCTGGATTTCGTCACTCTCGCCGAGCGTGACTTGGTCTCAGTGCATTTCTCGGACAAGAGCCAGCCCGCCACTCGCTTCCTCTGGTTCGACAAGGCGTCGTCTTCGAGTCCCACTCCGTCTGTCGGCGCCATCTCCCCGACTTCAGGTTCTCTGCTGGCGATCCCCGACTTCCGCACCCGAGTCGCCAACTATCAAAAGGCCCGCCATACACAACTCGCCGAACTCACGACAAAATACCGCTCTGCGTTGACCGCTGAGAAAGACGCAGCCACAAAGACCGGCATCCTGGCCGCTGTGACCGCCGCAGATGCCGCCATCGCCAACGCAGCCTCCTTCGCCCAGGTCATCGAGCAGAACCTCACCGCCACCGATGTCAAACCGCTGCCCGCGCTCGCCACCGTGGCCGATCCGGCCCCGCCGCGCCTCATAGAGCTGCGCGACATCTTTGTGCGCGAGGTTGAGAAGATCGAAACCACCTTCGTTGCCAGCCTGGATCAGTCTCTCGCCACCGTGCAAACATCGCTGACAACAGCGATGAGCCTTGACGCTGCCAAGGGGGTGGAAAGCCACCGCCAGCAGATCAAAGCCGCCTTTTCGACCGCAAACACAAGGCAGACGTCCACTGTTGAAGTGGCCGCCCCGCGCCCAGCAGCCGCAGGTGACTGGCCACAGTGGCGCGGCCCGAACCGCGATGACGTCTCCACGGAAACCGGCCTGCTTAAACAATGGCCCGCAGCCGGCCCCAAACGCTTGTGGGTGAACTCCGGTGCAGGCCTCGGCTATTCCGGCTTTGCCATCGTCGGGAACAAACTTTACACCATGGGCCTTTATGACGCGGAGGAGAGGCTCATCTGCCTGGATGCCAGCACCGGCACGAAAACCTGGGAAACCACCGTCGGTGCCATCTACAAGAATGGCTGGGGTGATGGGCCGCGTTGCACCCCCACCGTGGCCGACGGCATGGTCTATGCCCTCGGCGGCAATGGTGACCTGGTGTGCGCCGACGCCACCACCGGCACAAAAATCTGGAACACAAGCCTTACCAAGGATCTCGGCGGCAAACTGCAAAGCTGGGGATACACTGAATCCCCGCTCGTCGATGCCGGCCTCGTCCTCATCACACCCGGCGGCGGCAGTGGTGCCATCGCCGCGCTGGATGCGAAGACCGGCAAGGTTACATGGCAGACCAGCGGCGTGAAGGAAGCCGCCCAGTATTCCTCCATCATCCCCCTCGTTCTCAACGGCCAGCGGCAATACGCGCAGCTTCTGATGACCACCCTGGTCGGATTTTCAGGCGATGGCCAAGTGCTCTGGCAAACGCCATTTCCCGGCAGAACGGCCGTCATCCCGACGCCCATCTTCAAAGACGACATCGTGTATGTCGCGGCTGGCTACAACGCAGGGTGCAAAGCCATCAAGCTCGGCGGCACCGCGCCTGTCGAGGTTTACGCCAATACCAACATGGTCAACCACCACGGCGGTGTAATCCTCCTTGATGACTGTCTTTATGGCCACTCCGACAAGGGTGGATGGACCTGCCAGGACTTCAAAACCGGAGCCATCGTCTGGCAGGACCGGGGCATCGGCAAAGGCGCGGTAGCCTGCGCGGATGGCATGCTCTACTGCCTTGGCGAGAATGATGGAACCATCGCCTTGGTGCCAGCCTCAAAAAATGGCTGGAACATGGTCAGCAGCTTCAAACTCGCAGCCACCTCCTCGCAGCGCAATCCCAAGGGCAAGATCTGGACCCATCCCGTCATCAGCAACGGCAAGCTTTACCTGCGCGACCAGGAGTTCATCTCCTGCTACGACGTAAAAAACTGATGATCCGATTTATTCATCGTGCAGGAAGCATGGCCGCGTGGCTCTGCCTCTTTTTGATCCTCGGACAGTGCGGCCCCGCCCCGCGTGGCGTGTGGAGGCTGCTCTCCGATGAATTCGCGTCGTCGTGGAAAGCTGCGGGCATTCCCGACGAGGGCGGCATCACCATCAAGGAGGGTGAGATCACCCTGCAAGCCGGCCAGCCGATGACCGGCGCGCGCTTTGCAGCCTGGGAGACCGCGAAACTGCCGCGCTCACGCTACGCCATCGAGTTCGAGGCCATGCGCGTGGATGGAAACGACTTTTTCGGCACCGTGACCTTTCCAGTGAACGATTCGCACGTCTCGCTCATCATCGGCGGCTGGGGCGGCACGCTGGTGGGCATCTCCAGCATCGACGACATGGATGCCAGCGAAAACAACACCCGTGGCAACGCCTACTTCAAAAACAACGCGTGGCACAAGGTTCGCATCGAGGTGCGTGAAGATGATCTGCGTGCCTGGATCAATGACAAACTCTTCGTCAACGTGAGCACCAAGGGCCACAAGCTCGGTCTGCGTCCTGGCGACATCGAAAAGTGCATCCCCTTCGGCTTCGCCAGCCACGCCACGCAGGCCCGCGTCCGCGGCGTGATCGTGCGGCGCTTGTGAGCCCGCCATTGACGTAGGGCTTGACCTCACAGAGGCACCCGGTACTCTCCGCCTTCATGGCAACCGAGCATTTTACACGAGGACAGGTCATTTTCCGTGAGGGCGACAAATCCCAGGAGGCGTATTTCATCGTCAACGGACTGGTCGAAATCACCATCAACACCTCCCACGGAGTACAATCGCTGGCCAAAATCGGCCCCGGTGAAATTTTCGGCGAGATGGGCATGATCATGGATCGCCCGCGCTCCGCCACCGCCACGGCGATCGAGAACACCACGGTGGAAACTGTTGCCGAGACCGAATTCGAACATCAGATCATCCAGCGGCCCGACCGCCTGCATGTGTATCTCTCCACCCTGTTCGAGCGCATCCGCAAGACCGACTTGCTGCTCACCACGAGCACCAACGCCACGGTGCCGCTGGTTTCCAAGCCCAAACCGGCCAAGGAACCGGTCTTCCGCGTCAAGCTCCGATCGCACTACGACGAAACCGGCCTCGACCTCGAACCGGTGGAAAAGACCATCACCAAACTGCCCTTCCGCATCGGCCGGTCCTACTTTGACACCGCCACGTCAGCCCTCGCGCGCAACGACCTCTCCATTGAGGAACCCACGCCCTACCAGCTTTCCCGCAACCACTGCGAGATCGACTTCGAGCACGGTCACTTCATCCTGCGCGACCGTGGCAGCAAGCTCGGCTCCTGGGTGAATGGCGATCACATCGGCGTCGATGCCGGCTGCATCACCTCCCCGCTCAAAGTCGGCGAAAACAAGATCATCTTCGGCAACGGCGACAGCCCGCACCGCTATTCGATCACGATTGAGGAGCTGCAGTGAGCACGCGCTTCACCTCGTCGGCACGATAGCCGAAGCCGGGGCCGCGCAGCGTGCTGAGATCCACGATGCCGTTGCGGCGCTGGAACAGGCCGGGATGAATTTCCTGCTCAGGCAATGACGCGTCGGGATAGAACTGCATCGCATTGCACTCCACGCCCTGGATCGTGCCGGCATGGGCGGCGAGGCGCACATGGGGAATCATGGCGAGCATTGGATTGGTCAAATCCTGCACCATGAGCGGCATGCCGTGCGCTTTGGCCCAGCAGAGGCTCAGGAGCGCGCCAGTCTGCGTTTTGCAGGTTTTCAACGCCACGCCGGACCAGCCAAGACGGCGGCCGAGGCGCACGAACTCCCAGTCGTGCGCGCTTTCATCGAGGAACAGCGGCTTGCGAGCCGAAACGCTGCGCACGTCGATCTGATGCGCCTCCAAATCATACGGGAAGGGCTGCTCCACATACAGGGTGCGCGCAAAGATCTCCGGTTCCTCGGCCAGCAGGCGGTCGAGGATGTCATTCACATAGCCCGGCTCCTTCACGGTGCAGTTGAAGTCAGCGCTGAACCATTTCACACCATCCGCAAGGCCGATGCGACCGATACGCTGCATGCGCTCGAAATCCCACGCTGCATCCGTGCCACGCAGTTTCACTTTGAGGCACTTCAGACCGTCGCGCTTGATCCAGTCGGCCAGCAGCACGGGATGCGCATCCTTCGGCTCGTTGCCCGTGAGGTCGGAGGCTTCGAGCGCGTCCACACCACCGACGAGATGCCAGACGGGAAGCTGCTTCGGCGCGTTCATGACGAGATAGTCCTGCGGATAACGGCCTTTGAAATCAATGCCGCTGCCATCCTCGGGCGTGATGAAGGCGGAGAGATCGCGGTTCATGAAATCCGCGTTGTAGGTCGTGTAGATGTCGCGGTTGTGCAGCACGCCGTAAGCATCATGAACCGCGATGTCGAAAGCGCTGAAGGCCACGAGCGAGCCGAGGTAGGGCATTTCGTCACCACCAGCCTGCGCATTCGCCTCACGCAAAGTGGCGGAGAGCGGGCCGTGCATGAAATCCTGGCCGATCTCCATCGGATGACCGCTCAAACCGCTCTCCACGAGGCGTTCCGCCAGCAGCGTTGAAAAATCCTGCATGCGTTGCGCGCGCACGGCCACACTGAGACTGCTAGGCCAGACCCAGGAGACACTGAGCGGCGTTTCGCCCCAGCCTTGTGCGGTTTTGCCGCTTTGATCCGCCACCGTCACCTGAACGCGCAGGCAGACCGCGCTCGTCACCGTCTCAGGGCCAAACTTCAGCGGGACCCGCATGTTCACGGGCAGGAAAAAAACTTCGGCGGCGGTGACACGGACATCGGTGGGCTTGGTGGAGGGCATTCGGCAAAATGAAGCGGGCACTCCTGGCCGCAAAGAAAACCTTGTGGCGGGCAGGTGTGCCCGCTTCACTGGATGCATTATGCGCATTTGGGATCTGCATTGCCACCTGTCCGGCGTCCCCGGCCTCACGCCGGAGGAACGGTTGCGCGCACTTCTCGTCT
>CAMCWM010000031.1 GCA_945882215.1 Akkermansia muciniphila
CGGGCACATCATTGTGCGTGAAACGGAAGCCGAGGCCCGTGCCGCCGCCGACCGGCTCATCTCCAAGCTCACCGCTGAAAAAGGCGCGGAGATCAAGGCTCGCTCACAAGACAGCCAGAGCGCCGGAGTGAAGCGGCAGGATGAACTCCGCGCCCAAAGCAAAGATCTCTACATCGAGCCTCACTTGTGGAGCGGCATCGGACTCGCCCGCAGCGGCTGCGCCAGCGCCATCGTGGGTGACCCGGATCAAGTGCTCGCCAAGCTCAACCGCTACATGGACATGGGCATCCGCGCCTTCATTCTCAGTGGCTATCCTCACCTCGACGAGTGTGATCTGTTCGCGAAACACGTTCTTCCAAAGCTGCCGACATGCCGCTTGAACGAACTCCAAAGCCGCCTCGTTCCCAATCCTGTCACCCCACTGACCACAGCTCCCCGTCGTTGATATGTCATCGCCCATTCGCTTCGCCCTCGCCGGTTTCGGTGCCTGGGGCAAATTTCACGCCCAATCCATCGCTGGAAACCCGGACGCCAGGCTCGTCGCCATCACCGCGCCGTCGGAGGCTTCTCGTGAGGAGGCCCGCAAACTCTATCCCGAGGCCCGAATCTTCGCCGACAGCCTCGAAATGATCGCGCAGGCGGACTTTGACATCATCGACATCGCCACGCCGAGCCACACCCATCGTGAGATCGCCCTCGCGGCGATGAGCAAAGGCAAACACGTGCTCCTGGAGAAGCCCATGGCCATCACGCTCGATGACTGCAAAGCCATCGTCGCTGGAGCACGTCAATATGGTGTGCATCTCGCTGTCGGGCACGAGCTGCGTCTCTCCAGCCAGTGGGGCCGCATCAAGGAGATCATCAACGCGGGCATCATCGGCGATCCGCAATACGTCCTCGTGGAGCTTTCACGCAAACCCTACCGTCAAGGAGCCAGCGGCTGGCGCTACGATCAGAACCGCGTCGGCTCTTGGGTGCTCGAAGAACCCATCCACTTCTTCGACCTCGCCCGCTGGTATCTCGAAAGCAGTGGCGACCCCGTCGAACTCCACGCCTACGGCAACTCGCGCGATCCGCAGCGTCCCACGCTGTTCGACAACTTCAGCGCCATGTTCAAATACGCGAACGGCAGCTACGCCGTCGTGTCGCAGACGCTCGCCGCCTTTGAGCATCATCAGACGGTGAAGGTCAGCGGCACCAAAGGCGCACTCTGGGCCGCATGGAGCGGCGCGCTCGACCGCACGTTGGAGCCGGAATACTTCCTGAAGGTCTTCGATGGCGACAAACTCGAAACCGTGAAGCTCGACAAGCACAGCGGCGAGGTGTTTGAACTCCGTGAGGAGATCGCCCAATGCGTCGAGATGGTGCGCACCGGCAAGAAGCCCGCCGCCACCGGTCTGGATGGCCTTTGGTCCGCCGGACTGTGTCTCGTCGCCGAAGAATCCATCCGCCAGAACAAACCGCTGCCGGTGGGCGAGTTGCTCAAATTCTGACGCATGATGCTGATGTCAGATCTTCGATGACAACGCACCGCACCCCATCGCGTAATCAACGACCTTCATGAACACCCGCACCCTTCTTTTTGCCGCCACGCTCATCACGACTCCTCTCATCGCCGCCGACTGGCCTGCGTGGCGCGGACCCACTGGCGACGGTCATGCGACTGCGGGGCAAAAATTGCCGGTGAAGTGGAGCGAGAGCGAAAACCTCGTCTGGAAGGCGGCGGTGCGTGGTCGCGGGCATGGTTCGCCGATTGTGGTGGGCGAACAGGTGCTGCTGGCGACGGCAGATGTGGAGACGGAGGAACAGCTCGTGCTCAGTTTTGATCGTGCGACGGGCAAATCGCGCTGGGAGGCCGTTGTGCATCGCGGAAACCTCAACTCGAAGGGCCACAAAATCTCGTCGCAGGCCTCGTCAGATGTCGTGAGTGATGGCGAGCGGCTCTTCGTGAACTTCTTGAACAACGGAGCCATTTTCACCACCGCGCTCGATTTGAGCGGCAAGCAGCTCTGGCAGCGTCGCGTGTGCGATTTTCAGGTGCATCAGGGATTTGGTTCCTCGCCGGTGATTTATCAAAACATCGTGCTCGTCTCCGCCGATCATCGCGGCGGCGGCAAGATGACCGGGCTCAACAAACTCACCGGCGAGATCGTGTGGCAGCAGGATCGCCCGCCGGTGGCAAATTATGCCTCGCCCGGCATCGTGCAGGCTGCGGGCAAGGTCCAGGCCGTGCTCGCTGGCTGCAACAAGGTCGAGAGCTTCGACCCGCTCACCGGCAAGAAGCTCTGGAGCATCGACGGCAGCACCGAGGAGACCGTGGTGACCGCCGTGACGGACGGCAGCCGCGTTTTTCTCGGCGGTGGGTATCCGAAGCGCCACACCATGGCCCTCGAAGCCGATGGCAGCGGCAAGATCGCCTGGGAAAACGTCACGCAGACCTATGTGCCGTCTATGATCGTGAAAAGCGGCCACGTCTTCGCCGTCGGCGATGCGGGCCGCGCCGTGTGCTGGCACTCCGCGACCGGCGAGGAGCGCTGGAACGAAAAAGTCGATCGCGAGTTCTACGGCTCGCCCGTCATGGCCGACTCGCGCATCTACGTCACGAGCAAAAGCGGCGTCACCTCCGTCTTCGAAGCCACGCCGGAGAAATTCACCCTCCTCGGCCAAAACCAGCTCGGCGACGAATGCTTCAGCACCCCCGCCATCTGCGACAACCGCATCTACCTCCGCTCCGCCAAGACCAGCCCGACGCGGCAGGAGTTTCTGTGGTGCGTGGGTGAGTGAGCAAAAACAAAACCCATCCCGGCGATTGGATGCCGAGATGGGTTTGTCGATCGTTATTCGTTCCTCAGATCACTTCTTCAAATCGAAGCGATCCAGGTTCATGACCTTGGTCCAGGCGGCGACGAAGTCGGTGACGAACTTCTCTTTCGCGTCGTCGGTGGCATAGGCCTCGGCGGTGGCGCGGAGCTGGGAGTTCGAGCCGAAGACGAGATCGACGGAGGTGGCCATCCACTTCGCCGCGCCAGTTTCGCGGTCGGTGCCCTCGTAGAAGTGCTCGCAGCGGGGCGAAACCTTCCATTCTGTGTCCATGCTGAGCAGGTTTACGAAGAAGTCGTTGGTGAGGGCACCGAGATTCATCGTGAGCACGCCAAGGTCAGGATGACCGACGGTGGTGCCGAGCGCTCTCATGCCGCCGATGAGGACCTTCATCTCAGGAACGGAGAGCGTGAGTAGTTGGGCGCGGTCCACGAGGTTCTCGGGCGCTGGGCGGTCGAGTTCGTGGCCGAGGTAGTTGCGGAAGCCATCGTGCTTCGGTTCGAGCACGGCGAAGGATTCGACATCGGTCTGTTCCTGCGTGGCGTCCACGCGACCGGGGCTGAAGGGCACCTTCACTTCATAACCGGCCTTCTTTGCCGCAGCTTCGACCGCGGCGCTGCCGCCGAGCACGATCAAGTCCGCGAGCGAGACCTTCTTCCCGGACTGAGAGCTGTTGAACTCGGTCTGGATCTTCTCCAATACGGCTAGGACCTTGGCGAGCTGCGTCGGGTTGTTCACTTCCCAGTCTTTCTGCGGAGCAAGGCGGATGCGGGCCCCATTGGCACCGCCGCGCTTGTCGCTGCCGCGGAAGGTCGAGGCGGAAGCCCAGGCGGTGGAGACGAGTTCGGAGGTGGTGAGGCCGGAGTCAAGCAGCTTGGCCTTGAGCAGAGCGATGTCCTGTTCGTTGACGAGTTCATGATCCAAATCAGGAAGAGGGTCCTGCCAGATGAGTTTTTCCTTCGGCACATCAGGGCCGAGGTAGCGAGCGAGCGGCCCCATGTCGCGATGGGTGAGCTTGAACCAAGCTTTGGCGAAGGCCTCAGCGAACTCACCGGGATTCTCCAGGAAGCGCTTCGAGATCTTGTGGTAGATCGGGTCTTCACGCAGCGCGATGTCCGTCGTAAACATCATCGGCGCGTGTGATTTGCCAGCGACGTGCGCATCCGGCACGGTGCCTTTGCCAGCGCCGCCTTTGGGTGTCCACTGTTGGGCACCTGCGGGGCTTTTGGTCAGCTCCCATTCATAGGCGAAGAGGTTGGTGAAGTATCCATGCGACCAGGCTCGCGGCGTGGTCGTCCACGCACCTTCCAGGCCGCTGGTGATGGTGTCCTCAGCGTTGCCTTTGCCGAACTTGTTTTTCCAACCGAGGCCCATTTCCTCCAGCGGCGCAGCTTCTGGCTCGGGGCCGACATTGTCCGCAGGACCAGCACCGTGAGCTTTGCCGAAGGTGTGACCACCGGCGATGAGCGCGACGGTTTCCTCATCATTCATCGCCATGCGGGCAAAGGTATCGCGGATGTCTTTGGCAGCGGCGAGTGGGTCGGCTTTGCCGTTCGGACCTTCGGGATTCACATAGATGAGGCCCATCTGCACAGCGGCGAGAGGCTTCTCAAGCTGACGCTCGTCCTTGTAGCGCTTGTCGCCCAGCCAGGTGCTTTCTGGCCCCCAGTAGATGTCTTCCTGCGGCTCCCACACATCGGCACGACCACCGGCAAAGCCGAAGGTTTTGAAGCCCATGGATTCGAGCGCAACATTGCCAGTGAGGATCATCAAATCAGCCCACGAGATCTTGTTGCCATACTTCTGCTTGATCGGCCAGAGCAGGCGACGGGCCTTGTCGAGGCTCGCATTGTCCGGCCAGCTATTCAGCGGGGCAAAGCGCTGCGTGCCATAGCCCGCGCCACTGCGGCCATCGCTCACGCGATAGGTCCCGGCGCTGTGCCAGGCCATGCGGATCATGAACGGGCCGTAGTGGCCCCAGTCAGCCGGCCACCACTTCTGCGAGGTGGTCATGAGTTCATGGAGATCCTTCTTCAAAGCCGCGAGATCGAGCTTCTTGAACTCCTCGGCATAGTCGAAGCCTTCGCCCATCGGGTTTCCCTTCGGCGAGTTTTGGTGAAGGATTTTGAGGTTGAGTTGGTTCGGCCACCAGTCGCTGTTCGTCATGGCTCCGGCGGCCGTGTGGCGGCCAGGAGCGGCGGGCGCGCCCATCACAGGGCATTTGCTGATGTCATTCATGAGTTTGTCGGGTTGGGGCTGGGCGGGCTTGGCCTGTGCAGATGCGGATACCACCGGCATCAGCGTCAATGCGGCAAGCAGGGCCTTGGTTTGGGATGTGTTCATGGCTTCAGGTTGGTTGGAGGTTCCATGTCACGGACCCAGGTTGGGTGCCGGACACGCAACCTGATGCTCGCAAAGCTGCCATGCATCCAATGCATTGTCTGAATGCTTGCGATGTGCGTCACGCATGACTAACTTGCCCCATGCGAAACGAATTGAACCTCCACCTGCTCGAGCAATTCGTGGCCCTGGCACGAACCAAAAACTTCACCCGTGCGGCTGAAGAGCTGAATCTCTCGCAGCCCGCGCTGAGCCGGGCCATCCAGAAGCTCGAAGAGCAGCTCGGCCAGCCGCTCTTTGAACGCAAGCCACGCGAGGTCATGCTGACTGATCACGGCGAACTCTTGCTAGAACGCGCCCAGCACATTCTGAAACTCATGGAGGACACCTTCGCCGAGCTTTCGGAAGCCGGACGCCGTAGTCGCATCCGGCTCGGCGCCATTCCGACCATCGCGCCTTATTTCCTGCCCGGCTTGCTGAGCGGTTTCGCCAAAGCGCACCCGGAGATCTCCGTCATCGTGCAGGAAGACACAACCGAGAATCTCATCAAACGCTGCAGCCACGGCGAGATCGACCTCGCCATTCTCGCTCTTCCCATCATCGCGAAGTATCTGGAGGTCGAGCCGCTCTTTGACGAGGAACTGCTGCTCGTGCTGCCCGTCGGGCATCCGCTCGCCGCCTCAAAGTCTGTCGCTATCGATGCCGTCGAAGGCTACCCCTTTGTCATGCTCAGCGAGGCGCACTGCCTGTCGGACAACATCGCCACTTTCTGCCGTCGGAAATCCGTGCAGCCCGTCACTGTCGAGCGCACCAGCCAGCTCACCACCGTGCAGGAACTCGTGACGCTGAACCACGGCGTCTCGATCGTCCCCGAAATGGCACGCAAGACCGACACCAGCGACCGCCGCATCTACCGCTCCTTCAGCGGCGAGAAACCCGTGCGCACCGTGGCGATGATGTGGAACTCGTATCGCTTTCAAAGCAAGGCAGTCAAAACGCTGATGGAGTGTCTGCGCCACCCATCTAAACAGCTCTGATGGAAGCGACTCCAGCGGACGTTAACACCGCATGAGAGCCTCCTTTCTCCTCGCCGCCTTTTGTCTCGCCACGCTCATCTCCCATGCGGAGGATTTGCAACCGCCGATCACCGCCGGACAACGCGTCGCCACATGCGGGCACAGCTTCCATGTCTTCACCTATCGCCAAGTCGCGGAGATGGCGCTTGCGGCGGGGCTGAAGCACGAACTGGCGGGACTTTCCAGCATCGGTGGCTCCACGGTGCTGAAGCATTGGGCGGTGCCGGAGGAGAAGAGCGCGGTCAAACAAGTGCTGAAGGCTGGCAAGGCCGATGTGCTCACGCTTTCGCCCATCTGGCTGCCGGACGAGGCCATCGAGCAGTTCGTGAAACTCGGCATTGAGCACAATCCCGCGCTGCGCGTCACCGTGCAGGAATACTGGATGCCGAATGACGAGTATGAGCCCGTGTATCCGCTGCAAACACGGAAGAAGGTCGATCACAACGCCACCGATCTCGCCAAGCTCCGCGATGCCACCCTGCGCTATGCGAAGGACATCGAAGACCTCGTGCGCGGCATCAATCAACGCCTCGGCAAGGACGCCGTGCTCATCGTGCCCGTTGGCATGGCCGCGGTGACACTGCGTGAAAAGATCCTCAATGGCGAAGCCCCCGGCCTCAAAGCCCAGGCCGATCTCTTCCGCGACAACTGGGGCCACGCCAATCCACCGCTGCAAATCCTCTCCAGCTACTGCCACTTCGCCACGATCTACCGCCGCAGTCCTGTCGGCCTGCCCATGCCCAGCACTTTCAAGCCGCTCAAAGACATGAGCGACGATGACAAAGCCAAGCTCAACACCCTGCTCCAACAAATCGCCTGGGATACCGTGAGCCAGCATCCGATGAGTGGCGTGATGAAGCTCGCCAAATAGCCCGCCACGATCATGAAACGATTCGCTCTCCTCCTTTCGTCATTCGTCATTCTGCATTCATCATTCGCTGCGGAGCATCGTCCCAACATCCTCTTCATCTACGCTGATGACTGGGGCTTTGGCGATCTCGCCTGCCACGGGCATCCGCATTTGAAGACGCCGAATCTCGACCGCCTCGCACGCGAGGGCACAGACTTCCATCAGTTCACCGTGTGCAATCCGGTGTGCTCGCCGAGCCGCACGGCCATCGTCACTGGCCAGTATCCCGCGCGGCATGGCGTGCATCAGCACTTCGCCGGTCATGCCGAGAACGTGGCGCGAAACATGCCAGACTGGCTCGATCCGAAGGCCCCGCTGCTGCCGCGAGTGCTCAAGGAGGCTGGTTACGCCACCGCGCACTTTGGCAAATGGCATCTCAGCGGCGGCGGGATGGACATCAGCGCACCACTGCCTGCTGAATACGGCTACGACGATGCCGCCGTGTGGACAGGTCCAAGTCGCAGTGTCTTTGAAGGAACCAGCGTCGAAAAGATGGCCGGTGATGCGCATGACAAAGTGGGCGCATCGTTTCAAACCACCGCCGCTACCGAGCATGCGCTGCGTTTCATCCGCAGCGTCAAAGACAAGCCCTTCTACATCAATCTCTGGCTGCACGAGACTCATCACCTCGTCTCCGCCACGGACGAGGATAAAAAAGAATATCCCGACACCGCCGAGCCACAGCGCACCTACTACGCCGCCGTCACGCGTGCGGACAAGCAGATCGGTCGCGTGCTCGCGCTGCTCGATGAACTCAAGCTCGCCGACAACACGCTCGTGTTTTTCTCCAGCGACAACGGTCCCGAGAACTCGCAGGCCGAGCCCGGCCAGAAGCTTTATCACAGCGTCGGCACCACTGGCGGCCTGCGCGGACGCAAACGCAGCCTCTACCTCGGCGGCGTGAACGTGCCCTTTCTCGTGCGCTGGCCCGGTGTGGTGCCCGCAGGTCGCATCGACAAGACCAGCGTGCTCTCCGGAGTCGATGTCATGCCCACCATTCTCGCCGCGCTCGATGTCAAAGCGCCCGCTGGCTATCAAAGCGATGGCATCAACGTCCTGAGGGCCCTCAAAGGCGAGTCCTTCAAACGCGAAGCCCCTGTCTTCTGGGAATGGCGCGGTCCGCATTCCCAAGAAGCTGACTGGCCCACGCACGCCATCCGCGACAGTGATCACGTCCTGCTCCACGACGAGACCTTCGCCCGCGTCGAACTCTACAACGTCATCACCGACCGCGCCCAGCAGCAAAACCTCGCCGACAAGCAGCCCGCGCTCGTCACCGCGCTCAAATCAAAGCTCGACGCATGGCGCACCACCTTGCCCACGCCATTTAAACAATCGGGCGCTCGCACACCGCCTGACAAACCTGCCCCTGCCGCGAAAAAAGCGACCACCATCGACCGCGCTGCCGTTTTCAAACGCTGGGACAAAAACACCGACGGCCATCTCACCCTCGAAGAATACACTGACGGCCTCGCGAAGAAGGATGATGCGCCCAAGCGCTTCAAAGCCTTCGACAAAAACGCCGATGGCAAACTCAGCGCCGACGAATTCACAAACTCACCCCGTTGATCCCGATGCTCAGAACACTCTTCTTCCTTCTCGTCCTCAGCTCTTCCCTTTTCGCGGCACCCAATTTTGTCATCATCCTCGCGGACGATCTCGGCTATGGCGACATGCACGCGAACAACCCGGAGCGCTCCAAAATCCCCACGCCGAACATGGATCGCCTCGCGGCGGAGGGGATGCGGTTTACGGACGGGCATTCCAGTTCGGGCTGCTGCTCGCCATCGCGCTACACGCTGCTCACAGGGCGCTACCATTGGCGGACGACGCTGCAGTCCGGCATCGTCGGCGTGTGGGGGAAGCCGCTCATCTCGCCGGAGCGCCTCACGATTGGCAAACTCGCGCAGCAGCATGGCTACCGCACGGCCTGCATCGGCAAATGGCATCTCGGCAGCGACTGGCCGATCACGCCGGAGCAGAAGGCGCACTTCAGCGGCTTCGGTGGCAAACCGGGCGGTGGTGGTGAAGTCTCGACGACGATCACCGACGCGCATCGCGAGACGTGGAAGGCCGTTTTTTCGCAGCGCATCCCCGGCGGCCCGACGGAGCGCGGCTTCGACGAGTATTTCGGCACCGATGTGCCAAACTGGCCGCCGTATTGTTTCATTGAGGGTGATCGCACCGTCGGCATTCCGAGCGAACTGCTGCCCGCGTCGAAGCTCGTGAAGAACCAAGCGAGCCTGCAAGGCCCCGCGCTGCCGGACTGGCAGTTGGAGGGCATTTTGCCTGCGCTGGTGGATCGGGCGGAAAAGTTCATCCAAACGCAGTCAGAGGCGAAGAAGCCCTTTTTGCTCTATCTGCCGCTCACATCGCCACACACGCCGCTGGCCGTGAATGCCGAGTGGAAGGGCAAAAGCGGCCTCAACAGCGACTACGCCGACTTGGTGATGGAGACGGATCATGTGCTCGGCCGCGTGCTTGCGGCCTTGAAAGCCTCCGACGTCGAAAAAGACACCTTTGTGCTGTTCACGAGCGACAACGGCTGCGCCTCCTACATCGGCGTTAAAGACATGGAAAAGCAAGGGCACTTCCCTAGCGGTCCGTTGCGTGACTACAAAGCGTCCGTGCATGAAGGTGGGCATCGCGTGCCTTTCGTCGTGCGTTGGCCCGGCGTGGTGAAAGCCGGCAGTGTGTGCAAGCAACTTGTTCACCAAGCCGACACACTCGCCACACTTGCTGAGATCCTTGGCACAAAGCTGCCTGAGAACGCGGGCGAGGACAGCTTCAGCCTGATGCCGCTGCTCCATGGCGAAGAACGCCCGATCCGCACCCATGCCATCAGTGCTGCCTGCGCGGGCACACCGAGTCTGCGCGAAGGTGACTGGAAGCTTGTCTTCGCGGTCACTCCCGAGCTTTACAACCTCGACGACGACCTTGGCGAAACGATGAACATCGCCCCGCTGCATCCCGAGCGCGTGAAGTCGATGCAGTCCACGATGGAAAAACTCATCGTCAATGGTCGCAGCACGCCTGGGGCACCGCAGAAGAATGACATCCGCGTCACGCGGCATCCACGCGATGAGAAAGCCAGGGCTGCGAAGAGGTAGATGCCTGAATTTATTCACCACCATGAACACACCCACCGTCTACCCCGCCCTCAGCGCCTACATCACCGTCAAAGAAGCTGCCAAGGCCATCGAGTTCTACAAAGCCGCCTTCGGTGCCACGGAACTCTTCCGCCTCACCATGGGCGGCCCGGATTTCGTCGGGCATGCCGAACTCCTCATCAACGGCACGCTCGTCATGCTCAGTGAGGAGTTTCCCGGCATGAGCAAGTCGCCGCACGCCCTCGGTGGCTCTCCGGTCACGTTTTGCCTGATCGTGGACAACGCCGATGCCGCTTTCGCCAAAGCCGTCGCGGCTGGAGCCACTGTGCTCCGTGCCGTCGCCGATCAATTCTACGGCTTCCGCAGCGGCTGCGTCATCGATCCCTTTGGCCACCAATGGATGATCCAGCATCAAACCGAACAACTCACCCCGCAGCAAATGCAGGAGCGCATGAACGCCATGCCCGAAGGCTGCTGACCCGCCCCCCAACCTCAACATCCAAACCAACGCGCACTATGATCAAGAAAGTACTCCTCGGCCTCGTTGCCGTCATCGCCATCATTCTCGTTGCCGCCACCTTCCAAAGCGACGACTTGAACGTCACACGCTCCACCACCATTGCCGCTCCGCCGGACGCCGTCTTCAAAGTCGTCAACGACTTCCGCCAATGGGATGCGTGGTCGCCTTGGTCGAAGCTCGATCCCGCGATGAAAAAGACGCTCGAAGGCCCGCCTGAAGGCGTCGGCGCGATCTACAAGTGGTCAGGCAACAACGAAGTTGGCGAGGGCATCACCAAGCTCGTTGCCAGCAAGCCTAATGAAACTATCGACATGAAGTTGGAGTTCGTGCGTCCGTTTGAAGGCAGCAGCGACGTGCGGTTCACCTTCGCCCCCGAGGGTGCCGGCACGAAAGTCACCTGGGCCATGCAGAGCAAGAAGCCCTTCATTGGCAAAGTCGTTGGCATGTTCATGGACTGCGAAAAAATGTGCGGCGATCAGTTCAGCGAAGGTCTCGCCAATCTCAATAAAGCCGCCACCGCAGCATCCCCACCCTGATTTGCCATGCCTCCACCATCGCCATCGAATCCCCTCGTTTCCGCCTGAAATATGCAGGAGACGGTTACTGTTGAGGAAACATGCCCACTCGCCGCACTTTCCTGACCACCACCGCCCTGACCGCCGCGACGCATGCGTTTGCGGCTCCAAAAGACAACGATATAAAGATTGCCCTCATCGGCTGCGGCGGACGTGGGACCGGGGCCTGCAATCAGGCGCTCAGTGCCGGCTCCACGATCAAGCTCGTGGCTGTCGTCGATCCGCTCGAAGGCAAGGCTCAGGCGGCGCTGGACATTCTAAAGGCGAAGCATGAGGGACAGGTGGAGGTGCCGCCGGATCAGATGTTCACGAACTTCGAGGACTACACGAAGGCCTTTGCGCTGGCGGATGTGGTGCTGATCACGACGCCGCCTGGGCCGCGTCCGTTTCTGTTTGAGCAGGCGATCCAGGCGGGGAAGCACGTCTTCATGGAGAAGCCGGTGGCGGTGGATGCGATGGGCGCGAAGCGGGTGATCGCAGCGGCGCAGGTGGCGAAGCAGAAGAACCTGAATGTGTGCGTGGGTTTCCAGCGCCGCTACCAGCCGAGCTATATCGACATGATCCAACGAATTCACGCGGGGGAGATCGGCGATCTGGTTTACGGACGAGTTTATTGGAATGGAACGTCGCGCCCCGGTTTTCCGCGTGAACCGGGGGAGAGCGAGCTGCATTACCAGATTCGGAACTGGTACTTCTTCACCTGGATGAGCGGGGATCACATCCTGGAACAGCACTGCCACAACCTGGACGTGGCGAACTGGGTCATGAAGGGCGCGATGCCGATCAGGGCCACGGGCCAGGGCGGACGGCAGGTGCGGCGGGCGAAGGAGAACGGCACGATCTTTGACCACCACACGGTGGAGTTTGAGTATGCGAGCGGCATGCGCATCCTGAGCCAGTGCTGCCAGATCGGCGGGAAGTGCGCACGCGATGTGAGCGAGCATTTCCACGGCACGAAGGGCACGGCGGATCTGGCGAACGGCGGCAAGTTCCTCCTCAACGGTCAGCCGCCGGGCGGGAAGCGCACGCGCAACAAGGAAGACCCGTATCAACTGGAGCACGACGCTTTCTTTGAAAACATCCGCACCGGCAAGGTGCGCATCGACGCGGAATACGCGGCGCATTCCACGCTGATGGGCGTGATGGGCCGCATGGCGACCTACACGGGCCAGGTGATCACCTGGGAGCAGTTCATGGCCTCGCAGGAAAGCCTCGCGCCGGACAATCTAACCTGGGCCACCGAGCCGCCGGTGAAGCCGGATGAGGAGGGCTGGTATCCCGTGGCGATTCCGGGAACGACGATGCCGGTGTGAGTCCTAACTGATCAACAACAACCTCATCTGCCCCGGCACCGGATCAGGAGCACGATGAATGCAGGGCGGCACCGCGCAGCCATCATGCAACGTGGCGACACGCCAAAGATGACCGATGCCGAAGAAATAGGGCTTCGCGCCGGGGAGCGGGGCGTAGTGCAGATCGTAGTAGTGGTCGTTCAACCAATCGCGGAAGGCTTCGTCATCGGCACCGCCATATGCTTTGAGGAGCAACGCCCGCGTCTCGGGCACATCGACACGGCGGATGGCCTGCTCATTGGGTAGTCCCTCGGACGAATCGCCGTGATAGGTGCAGAGCCAGGTGTCCACCTCGGCGGTGGCGCTGTCGGCATGCCAGGAGCAGACATCGGTGCGCACAGGGCCGGTTTCCTCCGGCTGCACATAGCCGTTGATGCCATTCAACACGGGTTCGAGCCCGTGCTCGGTGAGCAGGCGATGATCGGCAAGCATGGACTCGACAGCGGCCTGGCCTGCCACGCTCAGAGGCAGCGAGTGAAGCATCTCGGCATCGAGAGTCGTGATCCCCTGCCCCAGGCCGAGCTTGTCCACGACTTCGCCGAAATCGCCGACCAGCGTGCGCGGCCAGCACAAGGCGTTCACGCCATCACGAAAGGGCGTGGCGATGAGTTCCTCAAAACTGCCGACAACACAGACATGTGACTCGGACAAAAAGGCAGGTGAAAGCATGGACAGGAGAAAGCGGCTCTTTTTCGGCGTTCTGGTTTCGACATTCCCACGTCATTCGGATTTACTCATTCGTCATTCTTTTTCCACCTCACGATGAACGCCGCTCCCGCCAAATGGTACTCCTCCGTCACCCGCTACCAGTGGCTCGTGCTCGTCGTCGCCTCGCTGGGCTGGGTGTTCGATGCGTTTGAGGGGCAGATCTTCAACATCACGCGGAAGGCGATGCTGGCGGAAATTTTGCAGCAATCGCCGGATTCTGCGGGTGTGAAGGAATGGGGCGACATCGTGCTGGGCTTCTTCCTGGTCGGCGGCACGCTGGGCGGGTGGCTCTTCGGCATGCTGGCGGATCGCTGGGGCCGCAGTCCGACAATGATCGTCACGATCCTGTTTTACTCGATTTTTTCCGGCCTGACCTACTTCGCAACGGATCTGTGGCATGTTTGCACGCTGCGTTTCCTCGTGGCGATGGGCGTGGGGGGCGAATGGGCCGTGGCGGCGGCGCTGGTGGCCGAAGTGTTTCCTAAAGAGGCCCGGGCGCGTGCCTCCGGCATCTTCCACTCGACCAGTGTGCTCGCCACATGGATGGCGGGCATCACCGGCATGTGGGTGGGCGCGAACTGGCGCTACGGTTATCTCATCGGCGTGATTCCGGCGCTGCTAACCCTCTGGGTGCGCGCTTCCATCAAAGAACCCGAGCGTCTGCAAGCGGCGCAGAAGTCCATGGGAGATCGTGTGGGCAGTTTTCGTGAGTTGTTCAGTCATCCAACGTGGCGGTTGCGCGCGCTTTGCGGCATGACGCTCGCGGCGGTGGGTCTCGGCACGTTTTGGGGCGTGACCGTGGCCGGGCAGGATTTGATGAGCCATCTGCTCGCCAAGCTCGGTTGGGCGAAGGAAGCCATCGAGACCGAAGCCAAGTTTGCCTATGGCATCGTGCAAGCGACCGGCGGCGGCTTGGGCATGCTCGCGTTTGGACCGATCTGCGAGCGCATCGGCCGCAAGCGCACCTTTTATCTGATGCAGATGCTGTCGCTCATCGTGATTCCCATCGTCTGCTTCCTGCCGCAAACGCACTGGCAGATGCTCATCGCGCTGCCGGTGATGGGCTTTGTCACGCTGAGCATCCATGCGGGCTTCGCCGTGTATTTCCCGGAGCTTTTCCCGGATCACCTGCGGGCCACCGGATCGAGCTTCTGCTTCAACACCGGCCGCCTGCTCGCCGCGCCGATTTTGTTCACCTCCGGCAAGATCAAGGCGGCCTACGAACTGCCCGTGGCGATCACCCTGCTCTCAGGATTGTTTGTGATTGGCATCCTCGTGCTCTCACTGCTGCCCGAAACAAAAGGCCAAGAACTGCCCGAAGCGTGAAACAAAGTTTCGGCATTGCGGCTTCGGCCTTCATTCGTCATTTTGAATTCGTCATTCGCGCTACCCGCCATGCCCACCGTCCAATTCACCGCGAACCTCGCCCGCCAGACGAATGCGCCGCCTTGCGAGGTCATGGGCGGCACCGTGCGCGAGTGTTTGGATGCCGTCTTTGCCCTGCATCCGGCACTGCGTGGCTATTTGCTGGATGACCAGGGCGCGGTGCGCAAGCATGTCGTCGTGTTTGTCGATGGCACGGCGATTTCGGACCGCATGCGGCTCTCGGATGCGGTGAATCCCGCGTCGGAGATTTTTGTCATGCAGGCGCTGTCAGGAGGTTAACATCATGAGCACGAAACTGTATCTCGGCACACGCAAAGGACTGATCCACGTCGAACGCGGCCCAGGCGGCTGGGAAATCAAACGCACGTCATTCCTCGGCGTGCCAGTGCCCATGCTCCTGCCGGATTCACGCGATGGCCGCCTGATCGCGGCGGTCGAGCACGGTCACTACGGCGGCAAACTGCATGCTTCAGGCGATGATGGATCGACCTGGACTGAGATCGCCGTGCCAGTGTATCCGCAAGGCGAGGAACCGGTGATCTGCGCCATGAGCCAGAAGCCGATTCCACAGAGCCTGGAGAAAATTTGGGCGCTGGAAGCCGGCGGGGCGGATGAACCCGGTGTGCTGTGGTGCGGCACGGTGCCGGGAGCGCTGTTCAAATCCGCCGACGGCGGCGCTAGCTGGCAAATCGTGGAGGGCTTGTGGAACCGCCCCGAGAGAAAAGAATGGTTCGGCGGCGGCATGGACTGGCCAGGGATTCATTCCATCTGCGTCGATCCTCGCGACAGCCGCCATGTGACTCTCGGCATCTCCTGCGGTGGTGTTTGGGACACTCGCGATGGGGGCGCGACGTGGAACCTGCTGGGCAAAGGACTCGTGGCCGATTTCATGCCGCCGGGTGAGCAAGAAAACCCAAACATTCAGGACGCGCATCGCATCGCCTGCTGTGCGTCTAATCCCGATCATTTTTGGCTGCAGCATCATTGCGGCATCTATTACAGCACCGATGCCGCGAAGACCTGGGAGCGCATCCACAGCGCCGATCCATCCGACTTTGGCTTCGCCGTGGCCGTGCATCCACATGATCCGCTCACCGCGTGGTTTGTGCCCGGTGCCAACGACGACAGGCGCGTGCCCGTGGACGCCTCTCTGTGCGTCATGCGTACCCGCGATGGTGGCAAGACCTTCGAACCCTTGCGCAACGGCCTGCCGCAACATCACGCGTATCATCTCGTGTATCGCCACTGCCTTGAAGTGACCGGTGATGGGAATACGCTGGCCTTCGGCAGCACGACTGGCTCCGTTTGGATCAGCGAAGACAGCGGCGAGAACTGGCAGAGGCTCAGCGCCGATCTGCCGCCGGTGTATTGCGTGCGATTCGGATGAATCCGGTTCAAGCCATCACCACTCAGTCAAAAAACAGCTCGTTCACCGAAGGCGGTCGCTCGTCTGCCGGAATCCTCCAGTCTCTTTCCAGACCGCGTCAGATTGCTAAACGGGCCAGAGAGGGCCGAACCCTTGTTTGTGAACACTGGGTGGGGCATTGGGGCGGTCGGGACGTGGCTGAAATCAAGGAGCGCGGGCCTTCCGTTCTCCGTAGCACTGCGAAGGATGAACCGAGCCCGCAGCACTCCGATGAAACGTGCCACTCCGCATTCGCCCTTCACATTCACTCCACCGAGGATCACCGTCCTTGCGGCAGCGCAGATCCGATGAGTTCACTTCAGCGGCTCACGATCTGCTGCGGACACGGCGGTCCGCGCTCCGACCGGGACGAGCACGCGGAAGGTCGGTGTCAGATGGCGCAAACTGGTGAGGCAATGGGGCCGTGGCTGAGAGGAGAGGATCCTCTTATTTCCCGGTCCACTCCTTGACCAGCTTGTTCCCCGCGGACCCGCCCATGGCGGTGACGCCTTTTTGCACCATCTTCCCCTCGGTGTCGAAAAGCAGGTACATGGGCCGGTCCGTGGGTTCCTTCCCCACGAAGTCGCGCACGCTCTTGTTCTTGAAGTCAGTGACGACAATCAGGAAGTTCTCCTTCACCAGCTTCTTCGTCTCCTCGAACTCCAGCATGCCCTTGATGTGGAAGGCGTTGCTGGTCTTCTTGTCGTCGAGCGCGAACACCAGCACGCGCTTGTTGTCCGCCTTCCCGCGTTTGACCGCCGCATCCACGCTGACGCCGGACGTGATGCCCAGCACGGCACGGGAATCAAAGGTGTCGGCCTGCACTTGGCTGAGACCGAGGATGAGCAGGAGGATCGGGAGCAGGAAGGTGGTTTTCATCATGGGCGTGGTTGGGCGGGTGAAGGAGACGGGCAGTGGGCGTAAAGCCAACGGAACGACGAGTCTTTTCTTGTGCTCGTTTTCGGAAATCCGGTCAGAGCGAGCACACCGGGAGGTCGGGGACGGGTGGCGCAAACAGGCGGAGCGATTGGGACGTGGCTGAGAGGAAATTGCTTGGCGCTTGTCAATTTGTGGCACCTTCGAAGCTGGAGGAGTTTCTCCCTGACGTCGTTTCCCCAAGCAACAATCCATGCTGTGGTTCCCGTTCTCTCCTCCACGACCTGTATTTAACCGCGCCGCCGACGCATCAGGAGGAGGGCGGCGCCGGTGGAGAGCAGCAGGGCGCGTCCAGGCTCAGGAACGGCCGAGGTTGTGAGCAATTGGAGCACTTGGAAGTTGGTGCCCAGGGTGCCGGTCTCTGCCTCGTAGGTGCCGTTGTTGTGCAGGCTGCGGTAGACTGTGCCTGCTCCGAGGAACGCTCCTGAGCCTGCTGCATCGTAGGAGAGCGTGTTGGCTGATGCCTCCTTTGTCCACATGAAGACCAAATCCCCGCCAGTGTAAGTGTAAGGTGTGGTAAAATACAGTGCCGGACCAAAGGGATTGGGACTGCTCATGAACGGCGCTGTTACCATCGAGTTGGCCGTGACGGTGTGGCTGCCGTTGAACACCTCCACGGCGTTCACCATGTTGCTCGCATAGGTGCTCGACATGCTGCTGATGCTGCCCGCCGCTTCTGCCAGAGTGATGATGATGCTGGAATAAAACACGTCGGTGGCAGGCCCGGTGAGAGCGGTGTCGTTCAGCCGCTGGGACACACCCGTGAGCGTGTCACCAATTTGCAATCCCATGACACTGAGTTCCGATGCGGCGATCTGATACTGGCCGGTGAACGCGTTGCTGCCGAAGACTCCACTGGTGACGCTGCCGGTGTTAGCCTCCAAATTGGCAAATGCACGCGGCACGAACACTGCGGCGGATGCCATTGAGGGGAAGCTGATCACTGCAATCATTCGCAGGCAGATCATGGCTGGGAGGCTGGTTTTCATGATGCAAACGTCGTTTGATCAATTTAGAGCAATCCTAGGATTACTGCCGCGCCTTTGCAACGAATCAAAGCTGGACGACTGATCGGCCTATTCCTTCGCCACGCCGTTGTTCCAGGCGGCAAACATTTCTTCCACGGTCGGGATTTCCAGCGGACGCACGATGCGGAAGCCCAGCCAGGTCGCGTCAGTCAGGTACCAGATGCTTTTCGGAAGCTGCGGGTCTTGCTGCTTCCACAGCGCGTCCGAGGCTTTGCGGGCCGCGCTGCGGCAGAGTTCAGGATCGTCATCGTAGGTGCCACCTCGTGCCACATGCGGATAGGGCGTCTTCGATGGCACCCATTGGCTGCCGAGAATGGAAGCCGCAGGTGTGGTCGGTGTGTATTGGTCCAGGCACCACTCGCAGACGTTGCCGTAGATGTCATAGAGACCCCAGGGGTTCGGCTTCTTGGCTCCGATCTTCGAGTACTGGAAGTTCGGCGCGTTGTCGAAATACCACGCATATTCTTTGAGCTGCGCGGCATCGTCGCCAAAGAAATACGCGGTCTTCGTTCCGGCACGGGCGGCATATTCCCACTCCGCTTCCGTCGGCAGGCGATAGAAATGCCCGGTTTGAGCACTCAGCCACTGGCAGTACTTGTTCGCCGCGTGCTGGGTCATGCAGATCGCGGGAAATTTCTCGCGGCCCATCCCGAAATCCATCGGCTGATAAGGCGGTGTCGGCTGGGAGATCAGATCTTCCGGCTTGTCGGTCGGTTTCCAGACCTGACGGGAGCCGTCCTTGTTGCGGCCTTCGCTGGTGAGCTGGAACGGCTCGTACTCATCCCACGTCACCTCATACTTGCCCATCCAGAACGGCTTCAGCGTCTTCTTCACCTGCGGTCCTTCGTCATCGCCACGGTTCTCTTCGCTGTCCGGGCTGCCCATCAGGAATTCACCGCCCTTGATCGTCACCATGCTGTACGGAGCTCCCGTTTTCGGAATCTTCGAATCATACGGCTTCATGTCGGCCTCCGTCTTTTCCTTCGAGGTCTGCACGATGAACGCGTGGATCTTCTTCACCAGCTCCAGGTTGTCCGGGTTGTTTGAGGCCGGGCCTTTCTTCTCTTTCGCAGTCAGTTTCAGATTATCCGGCCACGGCGCGCCCTGCTCGACCCACAGCTTGAGGAAGTTGATGTCCTCCTTGCTCAAAGGCCCGCCGCTCTTCTTCGGCGGCATCAAATCGTCCTCATCCGCCGCAAGCGCCGTCAGATGATAAATCGCGCTCTGCTTCAGATCGAATGCCACGATGTTCGGCGCGTTCTCGCCGCTCTCGAAGGCTTCCTTCTTTGTCGTGATGATCCAGTCGCCCTTTGCTTTCTCCTTGTTGTGACAGGACACGCAGTTCTGCTCCAGGATCGGCTGGATGTGCTTCTCGAACTTGATGCGCGGCGTCTGCTCCAGCACCACACCGGCAGGCCAATCGGCACCTTGCTCGATCCAGGCCTTGATCACCTCGACCTGGCTCTTTTCCAACAGTCCTTCCTTTTTCGGCGGCATCACCATGTCATCTTCGACATCCAGCAGCAGCGTCGAGTAGATCGCGCTCTTCTTCAAATCACCCGGCACCAGCCCCGGACCGTTCTCGTTGCCCTTTTTCATGTCCTCCAGCGTGTGCATGCGGAAGTCGCCCTTGTCCTCCTTGGCACCGTGGCAATGCGTGCAGGCACCTTCGAGCAAAGGCTTCACCTGCTTGTTGAAATCAATCTTCTCCGCAGCGCAAAGCAGCGCGGGAGCCAGAGCGAGGACGGAAACGAGGGTTCGGGCGGGAAACATGGGGCGTGCGGATAGCATAAGCTGGCGAAGATGTCCAATGCGAGGAAGCAGCCCGCCAACGCGAATGACTGCAAATCCGGCTTCTCCACCTGATTCGTGGTCATTCGCGGCCCATTCGGCTTGGATTCGCGTTATCCACCATAAACAGTTGCCCTGCGGTGTGGCTTTAATCAGCGGTTTCCTAGCGTACCAGGAAGGCCGGCATTGCTCTTGTCTCTTTTTGTGTGGAGCCGTATCCTGAAGTCGTCCAGCACTTCAGACAGATGAACAAGCTCCCGACGAGAACCAAGAACAAAACGGATGCCGGCAACGGCTCGTATGGCATCCGTCGTGTCATCGACGGTTGCCAGCGCCACCCGGCGCTGCCCTTCGGGTTGCCTTCAGCAAGCGATGTCGCTCCGCTCCATTCCCGCTCGTCGTCGCCTGATCCTTGGTCGTTAGTAGGCGAGAGAAAAACCATGCGAATATGGATCTTGGTGGCAGTTCATTGGGTTGTTTTCGCCCCAGCGGTGACGCAGGGGCAGGCGGTGAACCCGAAAGGCGTTCAGAATATCCTGGCGGAGGAAGGGGATAAGTTTCCCGGCGGGCTGGTTCTTGGACACATCCCAGCCAATTCGGATGAGCCGTTGGCCGAGGTGTTCTCACTGGAGAGGGCGGCCCGGTCAATGGACCTCGCCGCCCTCAACTGGCAGAGCCAGCCGAGGCAACAGTGCAGCCAATGCCACGCCAACATGCTGCACCTCGTGGCGCGCCCCGTCTTGGCCGGTCTGGTAAGCGAGCCGCCGGAGGTGCGGCAATTGTTCGAGCAGGACATTGTCGCCCGCCGCTGGGAAAAGCACGGATTGCTCTACAACGTGGAGGCGGTGGTGGTGGCGGTGCCGCTGGCACTTCACGACCGTCAGACGACTGGGAAGCTGCACGCGCTGACGCGACAGGCCCTGGACCGGATGGTCGCGGTGCAGGAGAAGGATGGCACCTGGGGGAATACGGCCGGGGGCAAGTATGCCTTCTTCCTTCGCTACGAGCAGACGCTGTTCGCGGCCATCGGACTCGCATCTGCCCCGGATGGCTACTCGGAAACCGAATCCGGCCGCCAAGCATTGGAACGAATCCGCAAGTTCGCGCAGGCCAACCCGCCGAAGCACCTGTATGCCAAGGGGATGCTCCTGTGGGCGTCGGCTCACGTCGAGGGTCTCGCCACGCCGGACCAGCGGAAGGCTGCAGCCGACGAGTTGCTCTCGCTCCAGCGATCCGATGGCGGTTGGGCACTACGACGCATGCTGTCCGATGATCCCAACCAACCCGCGGGCCGGTTTGCGGCTGATCTGCCCAGTGATGGTTATGGAACCGGGTTCGCCATTTTCGTTCTGCGTCAAGCCGGCCTGCCTGCCACCGACTCTCGTTTGCGCCCAGGCGTGGCTTGGTTGAAGAGCAACCAGCGAAGAAGTGGCCGGTGGTTCCATCCCACCCTGAGCAACCGGCCAAACAATGTCTTATCCAACACCGCCACCGCTTGGGCCGTGCTGGCTCTCCAGGCATGTGGCGAGAACAGCGCGAAGCAGTAGTAAAACAAAGGTGCCTGGAACCCGTCTATGAAAGCCTCACACATCCTCGCGACACTGTCATTCATGCTGACAGCTATGACGATACTTCAGGCGGCCGATGACACCGTCACAAATGCACTGGTTGGACATTGGCATGGGGGCGCTCGCATTGTTGTCGATTGGTGCAAGCAACAGCGCCTTCCCGTTGCAATCGAGATCCACTCCGATGGCAGCGTCACCGGCAAAATCGGGGATGCCACGCTAAAAAATGGCCGGCTTTCTCGCAATCGTGGTTGGATCGGACGGAAGCTAAATCTTGCGACCGATTACATCATCACAGGAGGTCTGACCGGCTCTATCATCGCGATCGAAGGCATTACCCGTTCGAGTGTTTCGGTTCCGCTCGATTTCACTAGCAACACCTTAGTGGGTGGTGTTCACACCAGCGGCAGCAAATTCGGCGGCAAGAAGGACGGAATTTTGAGCGCTGCATCCTTGAAACTCATTCACATGGAATGAGCAAAGCACCGAGTCAGAACCCCCGGCTGTGCCGGGGGGGGGCTGACTCGGGGGCATCCGCGGCCCATTCGGCTTGGATTATCGTTAACCCCCATCACCCCTTGCTCATTTCATGCGTTAGCCTGGAAGTGCCGCTCACAGACCTCCAGCAGTCCGGATCGGGTCGTGCAGCGCCGCATCTGATTCAGAAACCCCTCTGAATCCTCCAGCCCAGGGCTGAAGAAGTTGAGGTGCTTTTTGAGTCGGTTCACCTGGTCGAGTTCACGCGTGTTTGGAAGGGTGACGGTCTCGTACAGTTCCTCGACGTACGCCAGTTTGTCAGCGGCGCTGGGCTGGAAGACGGGCTCACCGCGAAAGTGCTGCCGGATCTGATCAAACAACCACGGATTGCGAATCGCCCCGCGCCCGAGCATGTGGCCGCGCACGCCGGTCTGCCGCATGACGGCCTCCGCATCGAGATGGGAGCCGATGTTGCCGTTGGCGAGCACGGGGCAGAGGAGTTGGGTCGTGGCGGTGCCGATCAGGTCATAGCGCACACCTTCGCGATACATCTGCATCACCGTGCGGCCATGAATCGTGACCAAATCAACGCCGTGCTTCACAAACAGTGGCACCAGCGCGTCAATCGTCTCCGTGTCATCGAAACCGAGACGTGTCTTCACCGTGAACTTCACCGACACCGCCTCGCGCAAGGCTCCCAAGATGCCTTCGATGCGCGGCACATCACGCAGCAGGCCGCCCCCGGCGCATTTCTTGTACACGATGGGAGCCGGGCAGCCGAGATTCAGATCCACCGCCGCGATCTCATGCTGCTGCAGTTCCTTGGCGCTGCGCACGAGGGAGGGGATGTCATTCCCAATCATCTGGGCCACGACAGGCCTGCCCGTGGGATTCTGCGTGATCGAGGCGAGGATCGGCTTGTCGAGATGCGAGTCGGGATGCACGCGGAAATACTCCGTGTAATACACATCCGCCCCGCCATGCCGCGCCATCAGCCGCCAGAAGGCCAGATCCGTCACATCCTGCATCGGAGCCAGCGCAAGCAGAGGCTCCGGTCGGGCCAGCAGTTGATCGAGATGTTCGGTGGGGGTCACTGCGGCTTCTTAACCACAGCCCTCGGCACATTCACGGGAAAAACGTCGTGGTTGCGGCCAAGACGCGCCGAAACACCCGGCATCGTCGTCTCTGACAGCCTGGAGTGTCCGCGGGTTCACATCAAAAGCCGCCTCGTTTGAGCTTGCTTCAGGGGGGGCGCAGCTCGGTTCGAGGACGGCTTCAGCAGGATGCGGCGGCGAGTGATCTCACTGTTTCGATTGGTCCAGGCAACCGTGCCTGCCAATCATCCGGGATCAGGCGTTATCCTTGCCCGTATTGCCCCAACATCGAGTTCATCTGCAACCTTTTGATGGTCCACAGGGCGAGGCGAAGCTGCTGGAGCACCTGCGCATCCTCTATAGCAAGACCTACGTCGGCCTGCTGCGCGATGAACTCGCCGATCTTCGGCCGCGCGGCATGACTGTGCTGGCCGATCAACGCATCGTGGCGGCCAAACGGCGCTTCTGCGACCTGTGTAGTTCGTGAAGGAGGTGAAGGATCCGAAAGATTATCGCTGGTGTGGCTACGCCGAGGGCCGGGCGGCAGCCGGAGAGCACAACGCGGCCTGCGCAAAGCCGCCGGCAGGCCGGTGTACGGCTGGCTGGAGGCAGGAGCGGCGGAGGCGTATCGTTGCATCCTCTTCGACGAAGGCCGGGAAGTGAAGGACGCGCAGAACGAGAAAGTGGTGGAACGCGACGGAACTGGCGCGGCTGCGACTGCGTTACTTCAGCGATGGCGCGGTGCTTGGTAGCAAGGCGTTCGTGGAGGGCATCTTCGAGGCACATCGGGATCAGTTCAGCCCGAGACGAAAACGAGGTGCCAGGGGCATCCCGCAAGCAGATTCACCGCTGTATGCGTTGCGCCGGTTGAAACTCGTGCCGGTCGGTTGAACCAGACCTCGTTTGAGTGTCCGTAATTCGAGGCTGGCCACAGTCCGCCCTTGCAGGCAAAAAGCCGCAAACAATGGATGTGGCAAGGAGCTTGCGGGATTGATCATCAGCGGCGAGCGTTTACGAATGGCATCGAATTTTGAAATCCTGCGCCCTCTGGAGGAAGACACCTCCAGCACGCTCTATCTCGTGCGCGACAAAAAACGCGGGCGGGAATCCTGCCTGCGGAGGTTCAAGACCCAGAAACAGGAGGAGATCGAGGGGCTGAAGGAGCTTTTCATGCAGGTGTCCCACATCGACAGCCCGCATCTGGAGCCAGTGGTCGAATTCGGCACCGACCGGGAGGGCTTCTTCGCCGTGACAGAGGGGCTGCCACCGGGTGAGACATTGAGCACCATCCTGGAACGGGGCCCGCTGACCATCGCGGAATTTGAAACCGTGGCGCTGCAACTGATGACCGTGCTGGACGAGCTTCATGAGCAGGCGGTCGTGCACGGCAGCCTGCGCCCTGATTTTGTGCGCATCGCCGGTGCTTCTGCCGCAAAGTGGCGCGTCACGCTGCATGGTTTCGGCCAGGGATTCGCCGGTCGTGACGACAGCAAGGAGGAGCAAATCCGCGCCTATCGCTGCACCGCGCCCGAGCAGTGGCAGGACGGCACGACGCGCCGCCGCACGGATGTGTATGCCTTGGGCTGCGTGCTCTATGAAGCACTGGCTGCGAGACCACCCTTCGATGGCAAGGTCTTGAAGGAACTCCGCCTCAAGCACATCGGCCATGATCTGCCGCCCTTGCAAAAGATCGCCTCGCATGTGCCGGGCTGGATGTGCGCCTGGGTGATGCACCTGCTGGCCGTGGATCCAGAGCAGCGTCCCCGCAAAGCGGCAGTGGCCCGCGAGCTTTTTGAGCGTCATGAAGCGCCGAACCTGCCGGAACTGCCGCCACGTTCGGAAACCCCCGTTGAGATCGCGCCCACCACGCCGCCGGTCAGCCTGAATCCGCAGCCGCCCTCCTCACCCGTCGTCCTGCCCACGGCCCATCACGGAGCACGCCATCATGCGACTTCGAGCACGATCCCCATCGCCGCCGGTCCCCATGTGGCCGCCGCCCGGGCGAAACGCCCCACGACAGTGGTGGCAGCGCCACGTAAAACGTACGCACCACCGCGCAAGCCGCCGCAGTCTGCAAAGAAGAATCTCAAGCCAATCATCGGCGTGGTGGCTTCAGTTTTGTCGCTATTGTTGGTTTTCGCGGTGACACGCTGCGGACAGCCTGCACCGAAGGGCAAAACCGAACAGAAGCGCCGCTGAAACAGCGAAAATGTGAAGCAGACATCGCTGCCTGCTTCACGCACCCACCGTCAAAAACACGGTTTCCTCAGATCGAGTTCAAAAAGTCGAGCAATTGCTGCACCTGCTGACTGTTGAGCCGCAGGTAGCGATCCTTGGATGCCTTCCCCTCTCCGTCGTGGGCCTTGATGGCTTCATCAACCGTCGCGGCACGTCCGTCATGCAGATATGGGGCGCTGGCACGCAGGCCCCACAGCGGCGCGGTCTTCATGTCACGCACATCAGCGGTGCCTTGGGCGATCCCGTCGCCGAGCGCTCCCATGTCATGCAGCAGCAGGTCGGAGAACAACCACACCTCCTTGTTGCGCAACGATGCGGAGCGGTTCGGCCCGGTGCGCATCACCGGCACATGGCAGATAGCACAACCGGTGGTTTGAAACACATTCCTGCCCGCGGCGGCGGAAGGCGTCAGTTGCAGGCGTGGCGGCGCGCCGAGCCACTGCATGAACTCGGCCAGCCGGTCGATGTCTCCCCTGCCCTGCGCATCCAACGTGTCCTCGGGATCAGCCACCGTGTCGTATTGGCTGAGAAGCTGGGCATTGCCATTCGGCGCGTTTTCCACCGGGAACAGGCGGTTCGTGATGCCCATCTCGTTCACATACGCCTCGCCGGAAAAGGTCAGCAGAGTGGCGATTTGTGCTTTCCAGCCAAAGCGGCCAATCATGTTACGCCCTGTCGCCGCATCCTGCACACGGGACACTTTTCCCAGCACTCCGTCCACTGGCTGCCGCCTCACGTTACGCAAAATCTCCGCGTCCGGGATCGCCTCGATCAAGCCGAGGCCAAAGAGCGGTGTGGTATTGCGCTGCGCCACCACGTTCGCCTCCGGTGGCACGACCTCATGCACCGCCGAATTGATCTCGCGCTCCTGCAACAGCGAGCCACCCAACGTCGCCAGCGGATTGAACACGCCGTTCTCCGTGCGGCCGAAACGCGTCACATTGAACACGCTCGCTCCGCCGACAGCAGGCGACGAATGGCAGATCACGCACGAAGAACCGTTGAAGATCGGTCCCAAGCCGCTGGTGTCCGTCTCCACGGCTTCGAAGTCGGCCCTGCCATCGCGAAACTCCTGCAACTCGCGCCGCGTGAGTCCTGGCAGCGGATCACCGAATTGCGGTTGTCGCGGATTGGGTGGAGGTGTTTGCGGCATCTGCGCCGGTTGCGGACGCTGCGAAGGCTGCTTCAGCGGAGGCGGAGCCGGTGGCGTCTGTGGAGCAGGCTGCCCGGCCTGGGCCGCAGGCGCGTTGCGCGGTGGTGGTGGTTGCTTTTTCGGTGCCTGGGCGCTGGCTGGCGTCACGATGGAGCACGCCAGCGCGAGCATGAGGATGGGGTGGTTGCGGATCGCTTTCATAGCATGTGGTGTGGGTTGCGATCACGCCCGTGCGCGTGATCTTGCTGTCCCGGGAAAGCCCGTGCGCAGAAAATCGTTACCGCATTTTTCAAACTCACCCGTCATGACTCTCAAACTCCTCCTCAAATACCTCCTCAGCGCAGGCATCATCACCCTGGTGAGCGAAATGGTGAAACGCAGTGACAAAGCCGGGGCCCTGCTCGCCGCGCTGCCATTCGTGAGCATCATCACTTTGTTCTGGGTGCATTTTGAGAGTGCTCCTGAACTGCGGGCACAGAAGACCTCGGACCACATGTATTACATCTTCTGGTACGTGCTGCCCACGCTGCCCATGTTCCTGCTCTTCCCTGCCTTTCAACGCTGGTGGGGCTTTTACGGCGCCCTCGGCGGCAGCGCAGTGCTCACCATCGCCCTCTTCGCGCTGCTGCGCGTCATCACCGCCCGCTTTGGGTTGATGCTGTGATCGAATCCATCTAAAAACACCGACATGAACACCAAACTTTGCCGCTGGGGCATTCTCGGCGCCGCCTTCATCGCGCGCAAAAACTGGCAGGCCATCCACGATGCCGGAAACGCCACGCTGGTTGCTGTGGCGAGCCGTGATCTGGCTCGTGCGCAGAGTTTCATCGCCGAATGCCAGGCCAGCGCGCCGCATCCCGTCGTGCCGGAAGCGATGGACAGCTACGATGCACTGCTCGCCCGACCCGACATCGACGCTGTGTACATCCCGCTGCCCACCGGGCTTCGCAAAGAATGGGTCATCCGCGCCGCGCAGGCCGGAAAACACGTCCTCGTCGAAAAACCTGTCGGTCGTGATGCAGCGGAGGTCGCCGAGATCATCACCGCGTGTGAAAAACATCGCGTGCAGTTCATGGACGGCGTCATGTTCATGCACGGACGCCGATTGAATCATCTGCGTGGCGTGGCGGATCGGGATGTCGGACAGATCCGCCACATCGCCTCGCAGTTCAGCTTCATGAGCGACGATGAATTTCAGCGCAGCAACATCCGCGCCCACGGAACGCTCGAACCGCTCGGCTGTCTCGGCGATCTCGGCTGGTACTGCCTGCGCTTCACGCTTTGGGCCATGAACTACGCCACCCCCACCCACGTCACTGGTCACATCCATGCCGAGACGCGGCAAACCGATGACGCGCCGCCCGTGCCGATCGAGTTCTCCGGCACGCTCACCTTCGCGGGCGGCACCAGTGCCTCGTTCTACTGCTCCTTCACCGCCGCGAACGCCCAGTGGGCCATCGTCAGCGGTGACAAAGGCCTCCTGCAAGTCTCCGACTTCGTCCTGCCCTTCTCCGGCGCGCAAACCCAGTTCAGCCTCACCCGCTCTGATTTCGTCCTCGACCGCTGCCAGTTCGACATGTACGAAGGCCGCAGCATCGAAACAATCGACGAACCCAGCAGCAACGCCCCCGGCTCGCAGGAGTCCGGCATGTTTCAAACCTTCTCCCAGCTCGTTCTCTCAGGCAAAATCGACCCGCACTGGCCGCACATCAGCCTGCTCACGCAACGTGTGCTCGACGCCTGCCTCCTTTCCGCGAAACAAGGCTCCAAAGTCGTGGAGTTGAAGGACTGATCACAAATCCAGCACCTTGTCCATGCGTCTCGCCACATCGGAAAGATAATCCCAGCTCCCGGCCTTCACCTCTGCAGCAGCCCAACCCGTGTAGTTGATCTTGGCCAGTTCAGCGCGCACGGCGGACCAGTTGATGCTGCCTTCGCCGAGCGGCTTGTCGAAACCTTTGCGCATGCCTTCGTTCATTGCCCTGTCGAGGTCGTATTCCTTCACATCGAGCTTCTGGCTCCGCTTTCCGAGCACCTGCGCCCAATGCTCCGGCACGCCCCAGCGCACCATGTTGCCGATGTCGAAATGCACCTGCACCCACGGGCTGCCCACCTCGTCGATGAACCGCGCCATGTCGTAGGCGCTGATGAGAAACGTGTTCCAGACATTTTCGATCAGCACCTTGATCCCCTGCTTGCCCGCATGTACAGCCGCAGCCTTCATGCGCACGACCGACTCATCCCACGTCTGCTGAAGCGGCTTGCCCTGCGGATAAGCCAGCACGACAAGCATCGAGTCACCGCCGAGTTTCTGCGTGAGGTCAATGCCCGCCTCCAGCCCCTCGCTACGCCCACCGACGGTGCCGTCGATGATCAACCCGCTCTCCTTGCTCGCAGCGATCCATTCATCCGCGTTATCTGTGCTCACATGACCGAGCAGGCTCGGTTCCACCCCCTCATAGCCGCAAGCACGCAGCTTCTTGAACGCCTCCGTCAAAGTCATCCCCTGCGCCGCCTTCTGCGCCATGCCCCACTTGAGTGATTTGCGGATCTTGCCCGTGAACTGGCCGGCATGAACGCCGGAAACCGGGATCGCAGCGGCTGTGGCGGAGGAGAGAATGAATGAGCGGCGGTTCATGATGAGTTTGTGAACATCTCAGAAAACCGGGTCACCTGTCGAGCTTGAAACAGTGCCGCAGCCCGCTTCACCCAAATTGCAGAAGCGATCCTTGCCGCGGATCAATCTCCCGAAGTATACTCCGCACATGCGCGCCTTGCTGATCTTGCTGTTCCTTGCCTGGAGCCTCCCTGCCCAGGAACCGAAACAACAGGCTGCCTCCGCCTCGAATGCCCACGCCTGCGAGCTGTTCCAATTCTTCCGTCAGATGACCGAGGGCAATTTCTGCTTCTCCCCGTTCAGTTCGCATCAGATTGCCAGCCTCCTCGTAGCAGCAGCGAAGGGCGAAACACAATCCGAGCTCGCGACAGTTGCCCACATGGACGATGGCACGGTGAAAGGGGCCGAAAACGCCGGAGCGTTGCGTGCCGAATTAGCAGCCACCGCAGGCAGGGGAGCACTGGCGTTGGAAATCACGAATTCGCTATGGGCGGCGGATGCCATCGGCTTTCAGCCGTCGTTTCTGGAGTCCGCCCGCTCACACTTTGGCGCGACGCTGCAAAAACTGCCGAAAGGCGACGCCACCGCCTGCGCCACGGCTGTTAATTTCTGGGTGCGTGAGAAGACACGTGGACGTGTGCCTCAGATCGTCGGGCCAGCCTCGTTTTCACTGCCAGAACAAGCCGTCGTGGCCGTGAACACAGTGTATCTCAAAGGACGCTGGACGAGTCCATTTGATCCCAGGCTCACCAAACCACGTGCATTCCAAACGCCCAGCCAAGGCGCGGTCATGCTGCCCACCATGCTGATGCCGCTCGGCATGTTTGATTACGCAGAGGCCGAATCATGGCAGTGCCTCGAAATGCCCATGACCGGCGGTGAAGTCAGCCTGCTGATCCTCCTGCCCAGAGATGAGCCCGCACGGCAAAAATCGAAACCGGCCTCACGCCTGAACACTGGAACGCCGTGCGCGGCGGCCTCGAAAACTGCGATGTGAATGTGATGCTGCCCCGCTTTGGCTACAGCACGCATCTCAGCCTCAAGGCGCTCTGGCAGGCGCTGGGCGCAAAGCATTTGTTTCAAGCGGGCTCCGCGGATCTCTCCAACGGCCTGTCTGCGGGCCAATGGTTTATCAGCGACATTTCCCACGAAGCGATGATCGAAGTGAACGAACTCGGAGCCGAGGCCGCCGCTGCCACCGCCGCCCCGGCGGATCCTTTTGGCGACGCCCCGGAAAAGCCCCAACGGCGCAAGGTCAGCTTCATCGCCAATCGCCCGTTTATTTGGGTGCTGCGTCATCAAGCCACTGGATTGATCCTGTTCATGGGACGTTACGCAGGAGCTTGAGCATCACTCATGACATGAAACGCCGCCGCCTTCTTCAATCTGCCGCCATGACGCTCTGCCCGGCGGCCTGCGTGGAAAAACTACGCTCTCCGCTGCCATTCGCCACTCTCGCTGATCTCGATGCCATGCTTCAGGCGAAGAACACAACACCGCTGTTGCTTGCCGAACATTTCCTGGAGCGCATCGCAAGGCTGGACCGTTCCGGGCCGCGATTGAATGCGATCATTGAACTGAACCCTGAGGTCAAAACGATCGCCGCCCCGTGCAAATCTGGCCTGCTGCATGGCCTGCCCATCTTGATCAAGGACAACATCGAAACCGCCGATTCCATGCAAACCACGGCAGGTTCGCTGGCACTGCGGAATCACAAACCAGCACGTGATGCGGCACTCGTCACTCGCTTGCGCGAGGCTGGAGCCGTCATCCTCGGTAAAACGAATCTCAGCGAGTGGGCAAACATTCGTTCGCCCGATTCCACCAGCGGATGGAGCGCACGCGGCGGCCTTACGCGGAATCCGCACCGGCTCACGCACAGCGCCAGCGGCTCCAGTTCCGGCTCCGCAGTCGCTGTGGCGGCAGGACTGGCTCCTGCGGCGATTGGCACGGAAACCAACGGCTCCATCGTCAGTCCGGCCAGCGCCTGTGGCATTGTCGGCTTCAAACCAACGGTCGGCCTCATCAGCGGCAGTGGCATCATTCCGATCACTCATTGGCAGGACACGGCGGGACCGATGACACTCACCGTGCGCGATGCCGCGCTGCTCATGCAGGTTCTCAGCAAAGATTTCAGCGCAGAGTTGCCACAAGACGCACTGAAAGGCGTTCGCCTCGGCGTGCTGCGGAAACAAAGCGGCAAACACCCGCAGGTGCTCGCGCTGTTTGATGCCGCGTTGCAAAAACTGCGCGATGCCGGAGCCGTCATCGTCGATTCTGTTGAACTGCCGAACACCCGCGAGGCCAGTTCCCTGTCCTGGAAAGCCATGCTGATCGAACTGCGCACCGATTTGAACGCTTATCTCGAACAGCGCGGCGGTGACGTGCGTTCGCTGGCGGAATTGATCGCCTTCAACAAAAAACACCGCGACGCCGAGATGCCGCACTTCGGCCAGGAATTCTTCGAGCAGGCCGAGGAACTCGGTGCGCCGGAAATCATCGCCGCAGGCCAGAAAGCTCGCCAGCTTGCCAAAAAACTCGCCGGACCCGAAGGAATCGACACCGCGCTCAAATCTCACGATCTCGACGCCCTGATCTGCCCCACCAACGATCCTGTCGGTGTGATCAACCTGGAAAAAGGCGACTCCAACGAGCGAGTGGCCAGCACGCCCGCTGCTGTGGCCGGTTATCCGCATCTCACAGTGCCGCTCGGATTCGTGGAAGGTCTGCCGGTCGGTTTTTCATTCATGGGAACGACGAACTCAGACGCACGCATCCTGGCGCTCGGACACGCCTTCGAGCAACTCACTCAGGCACGGCGCGCTCCGGCCTTCAATGCCGGATAAGACACATCTTTTGCCAAGAAAGGCATGCCTTTGATCGCAAAAATTCGTCTCCAACGCCCGTTAGCACAAACATACCAGTCGCCATCATTTTCATATCATGATTAAAACGCTCTCCATTGCCCTTCTCGCACCCGCCGCCGCGTTCGCCGGCATCGAGTTCAACAAGGACATCCGCCCCATTCTCGCGGACGCCTGCTTCCACTGTCATGGCCCCGATCCGGGCACGCGGAAGGCGGGTCTGCGGCTCGACACCGAGGCGGGCTTCTTCACCGCGAAGAAGGGCGAGGAGCCGACCATCATCAAAGGCCAGCCGGACAAGAGCAGCCTCTACCAGCGCCTCCTTTCCACCGACGAGGACGAGGTCATGCCGCCGCCGGAGTCACACAAGACGCTGAAGCCTGCCGAGATCGCCAAAATCAAGGCGTGGATTGAGGAAGGCGCTCCTTGGCAGCCGCATTGGTCGCTGATCCCACCGCAAAAGCCCGCGCTGCCTGCCGTGAAGGAGGAATCCTGGGTGAAAACACCCATCGACCGATTCGTGCTGGCCGAACTGGAGAAAGCGGGCCTCAAACCAGCACCCGAAGCCGATGCGCACACGCTCGTGCGCCGGATCTCGCTCGATCTGACGGGGCTGCCGCCTTCGCCGGAGCTTTTGAAGACGTATGCGTCCTCGGAAAAGCTGACTGATGCGCAGCTTTCGATGCTTATCGACGAACTCATGAAATCCCCCGCCTACGGCGAGCACCGCGCCCGCTACTGGCTCGATGCCGCGCGCTATGGCGACACGCACGGCCTGCACTTCGACAACTATCGCGAGATGTGGCCTTACCGCGACTGGGTGGTGAAGGCCTTCAATCGCAACCAGCCCTTCGACCAGTTCTCCGTCGAGCAGATCGCGGGCGATTTGCTGCCGAACCGCACCGATGACCAACTCATCGCCACCGGTTTCCAGCGATGCAACATCACCACGAATGAAGGCGGCACCATCGACGAGGAAAACCTCGCCAACTACGCCGTGGACCGCGTGCAGACGATGGGCTGGGTGTACATGGGCCTCACGACAAACTGCTCCCAGTGCCACGATCACAAATTCGATCCCATCACGCAGCGCGATTTCTACTCGCTCGCCGCGTTCTTCCGCAACACGACGCAGGGTGCCAAGGACGGCAATGTGAAGGACGGCAAAGGCCCCGTGCTGGTCATTCCCTCCGAGCAGGACAAGCCGCGCTGGGAAAAACTGCCTGCTGAGATCGCCGCTGCCACGAAGCAGCGCGATGAACGCCGCAAGGTGGCCGGCGGTGATTTCAATGCCTGGCTCGCCTCCGCGAAGCCGGAGCATCTCGATCAGGATGTGCCCACGAAGGGCCTGCAGGTGCATCTGCCGCTCAATGAAGGCGTCGGCAACGATGTCGCCAATGTGTGCGGAACGCCCGCCAAGGCGAAAGCGCTCGGCCAGATCTCGTGGACTCCCGGCGGCAAGCTCGGGCCTGCGCCGGTGATTAAAGCAGGCAGCACGTTTGAGGTCAGCGATGCGGGTGATTTCGAGCTGAACCAGAAGTTCAGCTACGGCGCATGGGTCAAAGCGGGGCGCAACGGCGTCTTCGGTGCCATCATGGCCCGCATGGACGAGAAGAACGGCTATCGAGGCTGGGATCTCTGGCAGAACAATCGTGGCCTTTCCGTCCACCTTGTCGATAAATGGGAGGAAAACGCCCTCAAAGTAAGCACGCGTGAACCCGTGCTGAAGCCCGGCGAGTGGCAGCATGTGTTCGTCACTTACAATGGCAGTGGCAAGGCCTCCGGCGTGCAAATATACATCAATGGCGTGCCGCAGAAGCGCATCACCGTCGAAAAGAACACCCTCAAGCCCAAGGCCAGCATCCGCACGACCGTGCCGCTCAAGATCGGCCAGCGCAGCGAGGGCCAGCACTTCACCGAGGGTAGCGTGCAGGATGCCCGTGTGTATGACCGCATGCTCAGCGAGACGGAGATCAAGACGCTCGCCGATGTCGGCCCGCTGCGTGCCATCCTCGCCGCCGCCAGTGACAAACGCACGCCGCAGCAGCGCAACGCGCTCTTTGCCCACTACCTCGCCACCCGCGACACCGAGTGGATGCAGCACGACAGCACCGCGAAGAAGCTCGAAGGCGAAAAAGAGACCATCAAAGGCCGCAGCCCCATCACGCATGTGCAGGAGGAGGTCATGAACGTCGCTCCGATGGCGAACATCCTCATGCGCGGCGCTTATGACAAGGTCGGCGATCGCGTCGAGGCCGCTGTGCCTGCCGCTTTGGGCAAACTTCCGGAGAATGCCCCGAAGAACCGCCTCGGTCTCGCTCAATGGGTTGTGAGCGCAGACAATCCGCTGACTTCACGCGTCACCGTGAACCGCTTCTGGCAGGAACTCTTCGGCCAGGGCATCGTGAAGACGCCGGAGGACTTCGGCATCATGGGCGCGGCTCCGAGCCATCCCGAGCTGCTCGACTGGCTCGCCGTTGAGTTCCGCGAGAGCGGCTGGGACATGAAGAAATTCTTCAAGCTGATGCTCACCAGCGCCGCCTACCGCCAAAGCGCCGCCACCACGCCTGAAAAGCTCGACAAAGACCGCGACAACTCGCTTCTCAGCCGCGGCCCGCGCTTCCGCATGGACGCCGAGATGCTGCGCGACTACGCCCTCGCCGCCAGTGGCCTGCTAACCGCGAAAATGGGCGGCCCCAGCGTGAAGCCCTACCAGCCCGAAGGCATATGGGACGTCGTCGGCCTGCCCGGCGGTGATACGCGCAACTATGTTCAGGACAAGGGAGAAAATCTCTACCGACGCACGCTCTACACCTTCTGGAAGCGCATGGCCCCGCCGCCGAGCATGGAAGTCTTCAACGCCCCCAGCCGCGAAGTTTGCGCCGTCCGCCGCGAGCGCACCAACACCCCGCTGCAAGCCCTCGTCACGATGAACGACCCCCAATTCGTCGAAGCCGCCCGCAAGCTTGCCGAGAAGGCTCTCGCCACGAAAGAACCGCTCACCTTCATCGCCGAACGCATCCTCTGCCGTCCGCTGACCGAGAAAGAGAGGCCGCTTGTCGAAGCGAGCCTCAAAGACCTACGTGCGCATTACTCGAAAAACGCCGCCGACGCGGAAGCGCTACTCAAAGTCGGCGAATCGCCCGTCGATGCGAAGCTCCCCAAACCCGAACTCGCTGCGTGGACGATGCTCACGAACCAGATCTTCAATCTCGACGAAGTCCTCAATAAATAAGCCCTTTCACGACCATGAACATGTTCTCTCGTCGCCAATTCTTCACCAACGGCTCCCATCTCCTCGGGGGTGCCGCGTTGACCTCGCTCTTCCGTCAATCGCTCGCGCAGGCCTCGATGTCCCACAAGGCTTCCGGGCCGCATTTCGCCCCAAAGGCGAAGCGTGTGATCTATCTGCACATGGTCGGCGGACCTTCGCAGATCGACTTGTTTGATTACAAGCCGGAGATGCAGAAGTGGTATGACAAGGACCTGCCGGACAGCATCCGCCAGGGCCAGCGACTCACCACGATGACGAGCGGTCAGGCGCGCTTCCCCATCGCGCCGTCGAAGTTTGATTTCAGCGCGGCGGGACAGTGCGGGATGATGATGAACACGGAGCTTTTGCCCAATCTGGCGAAGAAGGCCGATGAAATCTGCTGGATGCGCTCGCTGCACACCGAGGCGATCAATCACGAGCCTGCCATCACCGCGATGCAAACCGGCAACCAGATCACCGGGCGTCCCTGCCTCGGTTCGTGGGCGTCTTACGGCCTGGGATCGACGAATGAGAACCTGCCGACGTTCGTCGTGCTCGTCGCCACGCCGACCAATCGCGAGCAGGAGCAGGCGATCTCCTCGCGCCTCTGGAGCAGCGGCTATCTGCCCGGCCAGCACGCGGGCGTGAGCTTCCGCAGCAAGGGCGATCCCATTCTCTACATCAACAACCCGCCCGGCGTGCCCGACAGCGTTCGCAAGCGCACCATCGAAGGCCTCAACGCGCTCAACGAGCTGAATTACCAGCAGCTCGGCGACCCCGAGACGCAGACGCGCATCCAGCAATACGAAATGGCCTTCCGCATGCAGGCCAGCGTGCCGGAACTTACCGACCTCAGCAAGGAATCCGAGGCCACGATGAAGCTCTACGGCGATGATGTGCGAAAGCCCGGCTCTTTTGCCAACAGTGTGCTCATGGCCCGCAGGCTCGCGGAGCGCGGCGTGCGCTTCATCCAGCTCTATCACAACAACTGGGACCACCACAGCAATGTCGGCGGTCGCATGCCCAGCCAGTGCAAGGACGTGGACCAGCCATGCTTTGCCCTGCTGGAGGATTTGAAACAGCGCGGCATGCTTGACGATACACTCGTCATCTGGGGTGGCGAATTTGGCCGCACGATCTACTCCCAGGGCGGCCTCACGAAGGAAAACTACGGTCGCGACCACCATCCACGCTGTTTCAGCATGTGGATGGCCGGCGGCGGTGCCAAAGGCGGTGCGATCTACGGAGAGACCGACGACTTCAGCTACAACATTGTCAAAGACCCGCTCCACATCAGCGACTTCCACGCCACCGTGCTGCATCTGCTCGGCTTCCACGCTGACCGCTTCAGTTTCAAGACCCAGGGCCTCGATGCCAAGCTCATCGGCATCAATCCGGCGAAGCCGGTGAAAGCGCTGATGGCCTGACGCGGATCACACCTCAAACAAATGCAGCGGCGACGTGTTGGTCTTGTATTGCCCGTCTTTGGTCAGCGACTTGCCGTTGCCATTGCTGTCGCGATTGGTTGAGGTGACCACGAAATGCTTGCCATCGGGATGCAGCGCCAACGCATGGCAGTTGGCCATCTTCTTGTTCTCGTGGAAGGCTTCCTTCTCCGCAGGATCAAGCAGGAAGAGCTGCCCGCTGCCGGGCGTGCCTGCCGTCACCGCCATCAGGCAGCCATTTGGATGCAGCACCAGATCATGGACGTAGCCTTCCTTGTTCGTGCCATGCGTGACAGTCTTCGTGAGCTTGCCCGTGGCCGTGTCGAAGAACAAAATCGTGGGAATACTCTGCGGCGTGGCTCCATTCTGCGGCGTCGTGCCCGCCGCCAGCAGCGTCTTGCCGCCCTCGATGAACAGCAGCACACGCAAACCGCCGAGGTCTTGAAGGCGGTCGAGCTTGTAGAGCACTGCGGCATCAAAGAAGCGCTGTTTCTTCTTCAAATCGGCATCCCAGGTCTCGATTCGACCGCGCATGTCGCCAAAGGTGATGCCGTCCGCCATTGTCAGCGCATAGACATCTTCGCCTGCCTGATGCTCGGCTAGTTTTTTGCCGGTAGTGGCATCCCACACACGAATGAAACCATCTTTGCCGCAGGTTGCGATGCGGCCGCCATCTGGAGAAACCGTGATCTGCCGCAGCCAGCCATCGTGCGCCGATTCATGCTGCCAGAGTGTCTTTTCGCCTTCAATGCATCGCAACTGGCCCCATGAGTCCGCCGCAAACAAACGCGGCTGCTTCGGATGAAAAGCCAGCGCCGTGCTGTAGCCGTGAAATCCTTCGATGAGAGGCATCGGCGTCAAAACCTTGCCATCAAACTGCCAGCGCCGCACCGTCGGCTCATAACCCACCGCCGCGAGCACGCTGCCATCATGGCTGAACCGCGCCGCGCTGATCTGGCGCTCCGATTTGAACTCCGCGATCTGTTTCGGCTCCAGTTTCATCACGCCAGAGCCTCCTTGATGGGCAGCATGTCATCATGCGCGATGGGCAACGGTTGCCCGGCATTATCAAACTCCGTCTTGTTCGGATCAATGCCCAAGGCGCGATACCAAGTGTGAAATGCCGCACCGATGTCATGCGGCTGCGATTTGACCTCCGTGCCGCGCTCATTCGTCTCACCCACGACCATGCCGTGCTTCACGCCATGGCCCGCCATCGCGATGCTCCACGCCTCCGGCCAGTGATCACGGCCCACATGGCCGTTGATTCGCGGCGTGCGGCCAAATTCGCTCAGGCAGATGACGAGCGTCGTCTTGAGCAGCCCGCTCGCTTCGAGGTCTTCCAGCATGGCGCTGAAGGCCTGATCAAACTTTGGCACCATCGTGGTTTGAGAATTGAAATGGTCGCCATGCGTGTCCCAGCCATAGCTAGTGACCTTGACGAAACGCACACCTGCTTCGAGCATCTGCCGCGCCACGAGCATGTGCTGTCCGAAATCGTGCCTTCCATAGCGATCACGGTCACGCTCGGGCAACTTCGAAGTGTCGAAGATGTCAGCGCGCGCCATCAACTTCTCCGCCATGTCAAAAACCGACGCATTGGCCTCCACCACACGCTTCTCACGCTGTTTCGCGA